>JAURND010000110.1 GCA_030830425.1 Gammaproteobacteria bacterium | reverse complement strand
CGTGTATTTTTTTGTCATTCAACATTCTCTCATAAAAGAATGTTGCACTTGGAGTTAGAGCGCGCTGTGTATTTTTTTGTCATTCAACATTCTCTCATAAAAGAATGTTGCACTTGGAGTTAGAGCGCGCTAGTTCTAAAGCTTCAGGAGTCATCATAAAGATTGCGCTTTCTCAAGTTACAAATGAAGATATACGGCTCTTACTTGAAGGTACTGGTTTTTAAAACAATATGCTGAAAAAAATTCTATTGGGGTAAGAGCGGTATAACCTGTTGAATTTAAGGGGGCAGAAGAATACTTCCCCCTTAAAAAACCCCCTGGTTTTGTTTCAACCTGAAGGTGCAAAAAACCGTACCTTCAGGTTGAATGAGTATAGTAATAGCGTGCCAGCAATCGCTGAAAGCAAAGAACCAAATAAGACAGATCAAACAAGCTGTTCAATGATGTAGCAATTCTCGATACCCTTTCTGTTGTATTTAAAGCGAGACAATAACGCCCACTGGCCGCTATTTTATGAAAACCCCTTATTTTTTTGCGGTTATTACGGTATGTTTTAGTGCTTCCCTGCTTGAGGGATGTGATTCGATTGCTAATCTTCAAAATGAAGCGTTAACGGTAAAAGCATCAGATGGTAGCAAGGTTAATTTTAATACTAACCTTACACCGTCTCTAGCTTGGGGTTGCAATGAAGTGGGTACTGCGCAACGCTATAATTGGGCGCAGGCTCAAATGACGGAATTTAATCTCAAAAGCCCAGAAATGCGGTTGGTGGATAAAGGAATTCGATATTTGGCCATGAATGAGTTGAAAGCCAACTATATTAATCTGCTACTGCCAGAAACAAAAACTTTTAGTTTTTCTAAAAACCCTAAAGTCACTACTTATTATAATCGCGATCTGAAGAATGACGCTATATTGGTCTTTTACCAATGTCAAAAAATTAATCCTGAACGCAAACTAGGGATGAAAAGTGAATCTAATTTGGGGCTTAGCATCCATTAAGAAACAAAATCCCAAGCACTGGTGTCATTTAATAAGGCCAGTCTTAACTGATGATTCAAGGTATGGCCTGATTTATGGCCGATAAATTCACCCATCAGATGATGACCTAATAGGGATAAATCACCAATCGCATCGAGTAGCTTGTGTTTCACAAATTCAGCATTATCCCTTAAACCACCTTCATTCAAGATCGTCATATCATCTAACACTAAGGTGTTTTCTAAACTAGCTCCTAACCCTAAATGATGTTGTTTTAATTGTTCATATTCAGCTAAAAATCCAAATGTACGAGCATAACTCAGTTGTTCAGTATAAGCGGTTGGCGATAACTCAATGCTCAAAGATTGTTGTGTCTGCATGATCACGGGATGCTGAAAATCAATGCTCATGGCCATTTTAAACCCCTGATATGGAAGCAGTTCTATAAATTTATCATCTTCTTGAACCCTGATTTTTTTCTTGATCTGAATAAACTGCTTTTGAGCCGCTTGTTCGAGTACGCCAACTGATTGAATCAGTTTTACAAAAGGCAGAGCGCTGCCATCTAAAACTGGCGGCTCTGCGCTGTTCAGATCGATAAATACATTATCAATCCACAAACCACTCAGTGCAGAAAGCAGATGTTCAACAGTAGCAACTGAGGCGCCTGCATGGGATAAACAAGTATTTAAACGGGTATCACTGACTTGTTGTGTGGTGGCAGGAATGATCACGATGGGATCAAAATCCGTACGCCTAAAAACCAGGCCTGTATTTTCTGGGGCTGGGCGTAGTGTTAAGTCGACCGTTTTACCGGTATGCAAGCCAATACCTGAAATATGCGCACTTTTTTTAATGGTTTGTTGATTCATTCGCTTTTTTATGGCCTGACAGTTTGCTTTTTGGGAGGCGAAAATGGCAACATTATTCTTCTTGAGATTGACGTCGCAAGAATGCAGGTATCTCTAAATAATCCACATCTTTAGGGCCTAATTCTGTTGCGGCAATTTTAGGTGTGGTCGATTGTCGACGACCCATTGTTGGGTTTTCTAATGCTTGATAATCGACAGTACCATCGGCGCGTATGAGGGATGGGTCAATTAATCTCACGGCTTCTGCAGGCGCAGGGGTTGTCTTGGTGGCGGTAGCAGCGCTTCTGGATTCTGCGGTCGTTGTCCCGCCTTTGCCCAACCCAGTCACTACGACGGTTACGCGAAGCTCATCGGTCATATCTGGATCAATGACCGTACCGACAACCACCGTTGCATTTTCAGAAGCAAATGATTTAATCACATCACCAACAGCTTCAAATTCACCGATAGACATGTCTAAGCCAGCCGTAATATTGACGAGTACACCACGTGCATCGTTAATATCGATATCTTCTAATAGTGGACTAGAGATGGCAGTTTCAGCGGCTTCTTTAGCCCGATTTTCACCCGCACTAACCCCTGTCCCCATCATGGCCATACCCATTTCGGACATCACGGTTCTTACGTCCGCAAAATCCACATTAATTAAACCAGGACGGGTAATCAATTCTGCAATACCTTGAACGGCACCCAGTAACACATTATTGGCGACTTTAAATGCATTTAACAAAGTAATATTTTTGCCGAGCACGGTCAGTAATTTATTATTCGGAATCGTAATTAAGGAGTCCACATATTGAGATAAATTCTGTATGCCTTGCTCTGCAATTAACAATCTCTTTTTGCCTTCAAATATGAAAGGCTTGGTCACAACGGCAACGGTTAATATACCCATTTCTTTAGCAATTTGAGCGATAACGGGAGCGGCTCCTGTTCCTGTTCCTCCCCCCATGCCAGCGGTGATAAATACCATATCGGTACCCGTCAAAATCTCATAAATACGCTCACGATTTTCTTCAGCTGCTTTACGGCCTACCTCAGGGTCTGCGCCCGCACCTAAGCCTTTCGTGATTTCTTCGCCTAATTGTAACACGACCTGCGCTTTAGATTTTTTCAACGCTTGTGAGTCAGTATTTGCGCAAATAAATTCCACACCATCAATGTTTTCCTGCATCATGTGTTCGACAGCATTTCCACCACCACCGCCAATGCCGATGACTTTAATCACTGCGCTATGGGGTGAGTTTTCAGATAATTCAAACATGGTTTTATAATCTCCTAATCTTATATGTACTCATTCAACCTGAAGGTACGGTCTTTTTCACCTTCAGGTTTAGACAAAACCAGGGGGTTTTTTAAGGGGGAAGTGTTCTGCTGCCCCTTAAATTTAACAGGTTATACCGTTTTTACCCCAATAGAATTTTTCCACCAGACTTGACTAAAATCTGACCGTTTATGCCAGTCTTTGTATGGCGGTGAATAGTTACTATTTTTTTGCAGTATATGGGTTTAAAAACTCGTACGGTCAAGCACGAGCGCTATATGCGATTTAAAAGTTTCCCTGAAACCAAGTTTTAACCCGACTCCACGCAACACGCATCCCATTTCCGCGCACCACCAGCTCTGGATTTCCCCCTTCGTATTGTTGACGATAAGCATACAATAATAATCCAACGCTGGTCGCATAAGAGGGGTTATTCAATTCTGCAGCGACACCTTTAACGTGCTGAGGTGTGCCGATACGCACAGGCATTTGAAAAACAGACTCTGCCAACTCAGCGGCACCTTCAATTTTACTGGCGCCGCCTGTCATCACAATTCCTGAAGCAATAAGATGTGCTAAACCATGGCGTTGAAGTTCGGCTAAAACCAACATAAATAGTTCTTCATAGCGCGCATGAATGACTTCCGACAAGAGTTTTTTAGAGAGTGTTCGCGGTAGTCTTTTGGTCGCATCTGGCAGCGTAAAGACCTCTTCTTGATCAATATTGAAGGGTAAAGCCAAACCGTATTTGATTTTTATTTCTTCTGCATATCTGGTTGGTGTACGCAACGCAACGGCAATATCATTGGTGATTTGGTCACCTGCAATGGGAATAACAGCGGTATGACGAATAGCACCACCTGTAAATACGGCGATATCAGTAGTGCCACCACCAATATCAATCATACACACACCCAATTCTTTTTCGTCTTCTCCTAACACAGCATAGCTGGAAGCCAATTGCTCTAAAATGACATCCGCCATTTCTAAACCACAACGCTCTACACATTTAACCAGATTTTGTGCGGCACTTACCGCGCTTGTCACAATATGCACTTTGGCTTCTAGGCGCACACCCGACATGCCCACAGGCTCACGGATGCCGTCTTGATTATCAATGGTATATTCTTGAGGTAAGATATGGAGGATTTTTTGATCTGCAGGAATAGCAACTGCTTTGGCCGCGTCAATCACACGATCTATGTCAGCAGGCATGACTTCTTTATCTCGAATAGCAACCATGCCGTGCGAGTTTAGGCTGCGTATATGGCTACCGGCGATGCCTGTATAAGCAGAATGAATCTCACAGTTTGCCATTAGGCTTGCCGCTTCAACAGCTCGCTGAATAGACTGAACCGTGGCTTCAATGTTCACTACGACGCCTCGCTTTAGTCCATGAGAAGGGTGTGAGCCTATCCCAATCACTTCGACATGACCCTCTTCGCTGACTTCGCCAACCAATGCAACTACTTTAGATGTGCCAACGTCTAAACCGACTATCAAATTTCTGGTAGCTTTCTTTCTCATAATCTTCAATATTTTTAGCCGCGTTAATTTTAAAATAATATGCTTTATTTCAGGTGCCTGCAATAAATTTATGCCCCTTTCACATCAAGATACTGGTTTTGCATCCAATAACGCTTCTGGAGAAAAATCATCTACCGCTGATATTTCTCGACGAGCATTTTCTGCATCTGCCATCAATTGTTG
>JAURND010000109.1 GCA_030830425.1 Gammaproteobacteria bacterium | reverse complement strand
TACTTGAATGTGAGAATTTTAATGTATCTGTTTTTTTGATGCGAGCAGTATAAACTGTTTGAATTTAAGGGGGCAGCAAAACACTTCCCCCTTAAAAAACCCCCTGGTTTTGTCTCACTTTCAGGGAGAACGAGTATATATGCCACTCTTTACTGGTATTGTGTGTATAAGCGATGGGATTTCTGATTCGCTGATAACGAAGCAGCGCTAGGGTTTAAATATGGCTGGGGGACTAGGATTCGAACCTAGGTTAACGGAGTCAGAGTCCGTAGTCCTACCACTAGACGATCCCCCAAGGTGGGAAAGAGGGCTTTTGATAATTTTTACCAAAAAAGTTAAATGCAGGGCGGGAACTGCTAGGTTTTTCGGCGAATTTCGCTAAAAACGTGGAGTCTGCTTTCTTGAGGTGAGAAAAAACAGGGAATTTTTAAGGGGAAAATGGATTTTTGTCTCGGTCTTTGTCGCGACGATTCGTAAAAAATGCTAGCTTAGTTTCAAACTGAAAATGCAAAAAGCTGTATTTTCAGTTTGAATAAGTATATTTTATCGTTTGGAGTATTGCGGAGCCTTACGTGCTTTGTGTAAACCAATTTTCTTACGCTCAACCACACGAGAGTCACGAGTTAAGAATCCGGCTTTACGCAAAAGACCGCGCCATCCGTTGATGCCTGTTTTAGCAGAAGCATCGACATCATTACTGACTTCATAGTCTTGCTCGTCGTATCTTACCAAAGCTCTGGCAATACCATGTCTAATGGCACCAGCCTGTCCGCTTGGGCCGCCACCGCGAACAGTGATGTTCAGATCAAAGTCTTGGGTAATATTCAGGGTCACTAATGGTTGAAGCACAATCATTCTAGCGGTTTGGCGACCAAAATAAGTCTCTAAAGAACGTTTGTTGATGGTAATTTTTCCCTGTCCACGGGCTAGAAAAACACGAGCGGTTGCTGTTTTTCTTCGACCTGTGCCATATTGTTTTTCGACAACAGCCATAGTTATTCCTCAATCGGTTTTTTAACATTAGTTTCCGCTTAAAACGCGGAACTTGCTTCTTTAATTTTAACGCGTCGCTTGGAGAAGTCCATACGCGCGGCTAAGGGGAAAGAATCAGCATTTTCTTCCTTAGCAATCCCAAATATAGCCATCAGAAATGGGGAGGGATTTGCTACGATTAACTTTCAGTATAAACCCTTTATTTTAGCTTCTTTAAATGGGGGGTCGAAATGACTAGTTTTGTAAGCGCTTACTCTTTAGGAATTTGAGCAATATGTGGATGCGTTGGGCCTGCATACGCTTTTAATTTTTTGAATATTTTTCTGCCTAGTGGGCCTTTGGGTAACATGCCTCTTACCGCTTTTTCTAGTGCGATAATCGGATTTTTAGCCATCAAATCTTCAAAGCGAATAGCTTTTAAGCTACCTGGGCGGCTGGTGGAGTGATAATAAATTTTGTCATGCGCTTTATTACCGGTCACATGCAGTTTTTCAGTATTGATGACTACGATATAGTCACCTGTGTCCATGTGTGGCGTAAAAGTGCATTTGTGTTTGCCGCGCAATCGGTTAGCAATATCAGTGGATAAACGCCCTAGTGTTTTACCTGTGGCATCAATTAAATGCCAGTCATTTTTTATATTAGACTGGTTGGCGCTAAAAGTTCCCATAACAACAACTCCGATAAATATTTAAGCAATAAGAAGATTGATTCTATCAAATCTATTCGGAAACACAAGTGGTAGCAGCAACTCTCAGTAATTTCTGTCAAAAATGCGGATAATGATTGCCTGATTGATAGCGCAAGCAAAAAATAAGTTTTCGCTTGCTAACCAGGCAAGAGAGCTGCGCATCTTCTCCCCTGACAACCCCCATTACTGTTGTCAGCAATGAGGGTTGTGATGAGCGATTTTTACAAGAAATCTTTTTTTTAGGCGCTTTTTAAAAAGCTAGCAAGAATTGCTCAGATGGGAGTAATTCTTGCTAGAAATATGCTATCCGGCAGTCAAGCTACGGGGATTTGATCAAGAAAATTACAGTAAATTCCGTAATACGTACGGTAAAATTCCGCCATGGTTAAAATAATCCCACTCGTTTTGTGTATCAATGCGGCAGGTGGTTATGATTTTTTCTACTTTGCCTGAAGCGCGAGTTATCAGTACAGCTGCTTCTGCGCCAGGTGTTAATTGCGCCAGGTTTGCGATGCTGATAATTTCACTGCCATCTAGCTGGTATGTTTTTCTAGATGTGCCTGCTTTAAATTGTAGCGGCAAAATACCCATCCCAACTAAATTAGAGCGATGAATGCGCTCAAAACTTTCGGCAATCACCACTTTTACACCTAGTAGACAAGGACCTTTAGCAGCCCAATCACGAGAAGATCCGCTGCCATATTCTTGGCCAGCCACAATAATCAGTGGTGTGTGTTGTGCAGCATAACGCATCGCTGCATCATAAATAGACATGATCTCTCCCGTCGGTAAAAAACGGGTGACGCCGCCTTCAATGTTGGGCACCATTTCATTTCGAATTCTAATATTAGCAAAGGTGCCGCGCATCATGACTTCATGGTTACCACGTCTTGCGCCATAGGCATTAAAATCAGCGGTAGCGACTTGATGTGATTGAAGGTATTGACCGGCTGGACTCGCTTCTTTGATATTTCCCGCGGGCGAAATATGATCGGTGGTTATGCTGTCGCCTAGCATTGCTAAAATATGGGCGCCATGAATGTCAGTTAATGGTGCTGGTTTTAAGGGGAGATCTTTGAAATAAGGGGGATTTTGCACGTAAGTTGATTTAGGGTTCCACTGGTAGGTGTTGCCTGTTCCAGTATCAATTTGTTGCCATGCCTCATCGCCTGTAAATACATCGGCATATTCTTGATTGAACATGCTGTTAGTGATTTTAGCGACTTCAATATCAATTTCTGCATCGGACGGCCAAATATCTTTTAGGAATACTGGATGTCCCTGCAGGTCTTGTCCTAAGGGTTCCGTGTTTAAATTAATGCGTATCGTACCAGCCAATGCAAATGCAACGACTAGAGGCGGAGAGGCCAACCAGTTTGCTTTAATAGCGGGATGGATGCGTCCTTCAAAGTTACGGTTACCTGATAATATTGAGCAAACGACTAAATTATTTTCGGTGATTGTTTGTTGTATGTCATCTGGTAATGGACCAGAATTACCAATGCAAGTTGTGCAGCCATAGCCGACCAGATTGAATCCCAGTTGGTTGAGGTAAGATTGCAACCCCGTTGTTTCTAGATAATCAGTGACCACTTTAGAGCCTGGTGCCAATGAAGTTTTTACCCAGGGTTTCGTGCGTAGTCCTTTGGCCAGTGCTTTTTTTGCTAATAACCCTGCAGCCATCAGTACATGGGGGTTTGAGGTGTTGGTGCAGCTAGTGATGGCAGCGATCACCACCATACCGTCCTCTATATCCATTAATGTTGAGACTTTAGGGGCGTGGCCGCCCTCATTCGACATTGCTGCATTAGCTTTTGCTGAATCTGTTTGAGGGAGTGCAGTTTCATGGGCTTTTAGGAATGTCTGGTCAAAGACTTGCATGACTTCATTGAGTAATACGCGATCTTGAGGACGTTTTGGGCCCGCTAAGCTGGGCTCAATGCTAGACAAGTCCAACGTTATTACATCAGTAAATACTGGTTCTGGCATGTTATTGTGTCGCCACATGCCTTGAATTTTCGCATAACTTTCTACCAAGGCAATGGTTGGTTCATCTCGACCGGTTAACCGTAGATAATCTAAGGTTTGCGTATCAATGGGAAAAAATCCGCAAGTTGCACCATATTCGGGTGCCATATTAGCGATGGTTGCGCGTGCTGGCAAAGCAAGATTTTCTAATCCATCCCCGTAAAATTCTACAAATTTACCCACCACGCCTTTGGCTCTGAGTATTTGAGTGATGGTTAATACTAGATCGGTGGCTGTCATACCTTCTCTGAGTTTTCCTGTCAGCTTTACGCCAATCACCTCGGGAATCAGCATACTGATAGGTTGTCCCAGCATTACCGCTTCTGCTTCTATGCCGCCGACACCCCATCCTAGCACGCCTAATCCATTGATCATCGTAGTGTGGCTGTCAGTGCCAACCAAGGTATCTGGATAAGCATAATGTTCACCATCTGTTTCTTGTGACCAAATGGTTTTTGCCAGATATTCTAGGTTTACTTGATGGCAAATGCCTGTTCCTGGTGGTACTACTCGAAAATGTTTAAACGCTTGTTGTCCCCAGCGTAAAAAAGCATAGCGCTCTAGGTTACGAGCCATTTCTTGGCGTACATTTTCTGAAAATGCGCTAGGATCGCCAAATTGATCTACCTGTACAGAATGATCGATGACTAAGTCTACAGGCGTTAAGGGATTGATTTTTTGAGGATCACCACCTAACTTCACCATGGCATCACGCATTGCGGCTAAGTCTACGACAGCAGGAACACCTGTAAAATCTTGCATCAACACGCGCGCTGGGCGATAGGCAATTTCATGATCTGAACGCTTGTGTTTCATCCAGTCAAACAGTGCGGTAATATCCGCCAATGTGACGGTATGGCCATCTTCATGGCGCAATAAATTTTCTAACAAAATCTTCAGCGAAAAAGGTAACCGTGTTGCATCTCCCAGTCCTGCCTGATTGGCTACTGAAAGACTGTAGTAATGGTAGTTTCGTTGGCCAACCGTGAGTATTTTTTGGGTATTCAAAGTGTTTAAACGCATAGTTGTCCTTTATTAAGTAAAATGAATGGGGGATGTGGCGGCAGCAGTATCATCGGTTTGAATTTAAGGGGGCAGCATGGATCCCGACCTTCGTCGGGACGCTTCGCGAAAAAACTCCCTGATTTTGCTTCACATCGAAAACACAAAAAGCCGCATTTTCAAATTGAATGAGTATATCAGAAGGAAAACTTTACTGCATAGGTCAATTCCCGCAAAGAACACGAGAATTGCGGTGAAACTCATGATATCATTTTCGGCGAAATGCTTTCTTGTTCTCTTTCCCCCCATGTTTTTTGGAAGCCAGTATTTTTAAGGTGGGAGCAGTATCATCTATTTGAATTTAAGGGGGCAGCAAAACACTTCCCCCTTAAAAAACCCCCTGGTTTGGTCTCACTTCAGAGAT
>JAURND010000108.1 GCA_030830425.1 Gammaproteobacteria bacterium | reverse complement strand
AGTTTACCCCACCTAAAAATGTGGACGTGATTCGCAATTAAAAACTTCTCTTTCTCACTGTATGCGCCTACTCGAAGAATCGTTTAAACCACTGGCCGAGCGTATGCGACCTCGGGTCATCCAAGACCTGAAAGGACTAGATCATCTCTTGGGAGAAGGTAAGCCGTTGAAAAAAGCGATGGATCATGGTGCACTACATATTGTTTTAAAAATCACTACCTTTAAGTAAGAACGAGTATAGTTTAGCAAGCTAAAGCAAAAAAAATAGAACAATAAAATGCAATCACTCAAAAATAAAATAGTACTCATCACCGGCGCTTCTAGTGGTATTGGTAAAGCATGCGCAGAACAATTTGCGCAATTAGGCGCGAATCTCATTTTAACGGCAAGACGTTTAGATCGTATCCAAGCCTTAGCAGATACGCTCATCCATGCACATCAGATAAAAGCATTGGCGATTCAGTTAGATGTACGCAATAAAGAGTTAGTCGATGAAACCATCCTCCAATTACCTGCTGATTTTAAAAATATTGATATTTTAGTCAACAATGCAGGCCTGGCTCTCACAACAGATAAACTGCAAGAGGCAGATCCTAAAAATTGGGACATCATGATTGATACGAATCTTAAAGGCTTATTGTATGTAACCCATGCAGTTTTGCCGGCGATGCTTGAGCGAAATGAAGGGCATGTGATCAACATTGGCTCTGTTGCTGGACAGGACTACTATAGTGGTGGGAATGTATATCTGGCGACTAAACATGCAGCCAGAGCGATCAGCAAGTCTTTACGGATTGATTTGTTAGGAACAGCATTAAGGGTGAGTGAAGTTGCTCCCGGTTCGGTTGAAACAGAGTTTAGCGAAGTTAGGTGGAAAGACAAAGAACGCGCTAAACAATTTTATCAAGATTTTGAGCCATTAAAACCAGAAGATATCGCTGACGCGGTTATTTATTGCGCCACTCGCCGAAAAGGAGTTAACATTGGAGAGGTCATCGTATTCCCACTTGCACAAGCCTCCATGCATTATCTGTACAAAACCCCTTCCAAAGGCGAACACCATCCATGATGCGGCGATTACCGATTCATCCTGTGAATCCACAACCGCGTTTGATTCAATCCGTCATAGAGACACTACAGACCGGCGGTGTGATCGTTTATCCTACCGATTCAGCCTATGCTTTGGGTTGTACGTTAGGCAATAAAATGGCCATTGATCGGATTAAAAAAATACGAGACTTGGATAAGCAGCATAATTTTACCTTAGTGTGTCGAGACTTATCCGATATTGGTATTTATGCGCGTATTTCAAATCCCATTTTTCGTTTATTAAAAACGCATACACCTGGTGCTTATACGTTTATTTTGCCGGCGAGCACAGAAGTGCCTAGACGCTTACAGCATCCCAAACGCAAAACCATCGGGTTGCGGATACCTAATCACCCTATTTGTTTGGCGATACTAGCCGCACTTAATGAACCCTTGATGAGTGTCACGTTGATTTTGCCCAACGAAAAACTGCCCTTAGTCGATACAGATACGATTGAAGAAAAACTCACCCATCAAGTAGACTTATTTGTAGATGCTGGATTTTGTGATATTGATCCAACAACCGTGATTGATTTGACGGAAGGATTTCCCCAGATTATTAGAATTGGAAAGGGTGATGCAGCACCTTTTTCAGATAATAGATAAAAAAATAAACGCCAACTTAACGTGAGAAAATGCCATGGCAGATGAAAAACAAACGCACACAACAAAAAAAGGAACAAAACTTTATATTGAAATACAATAACCGTAGCTGATGGCTCTGAAAGAGCTAAACTTAGCTTATTAAGCTCACCGAGCTTCTCATCCAGATCTGATTCTTCAGCGTTGAAATCAGAATTCGCTTTTGATGGCCAAGATAATGCTTTGACAGACACAAAAATAGAAAACTACGCCTCTCCTCTTAACGCAAGGCAATATAACTAAAGTTTTGATTAGCTAAAGATTCCCCATGAAAAACCCATTAATTCAAGCTGTGATTGATGAAAATATTCAAGAAGTCAAACGACTTTTGCAGCTTGGCGCAGACCCTAACGGTGTTGAAGATAACGACCGAATTACGCCTTTGCATTTTGTGGCGCAAAAAAGCTCTGCGGTAGCGGTAGAAATTGCAGGCATATTGATAAAAGCAGGGGCAAATCCCTTAGCGTTCAATCAGCCTGACGGGCAAACCCCTTTAGAAATTGCGCAGCTGATGTCTTCACCAGAAATGCGCCAAATATTATCTAAAGGCGTATTGTCATGACTATTCGGGTGCTGATTAATGGTGCTGATGGGAAAATGGGTCAACAAGCAGTTAAAGCCCTTACGCATGCAGAAGGTTTATCGGTTGCAGGACAAGCCGGCAGAAAAGATGATTTATCGGCCATAATTGCGCAGATCAAACCAGATGTCGTTTTAGACTTAACCACAGCGTCTGCCGTATTCCAAAACGCATCTCAAATTATTCAAGCTGGCGTGCGGCCTGTGATTGGTACCTCAGGATTACTGGCAAATCAAATCCAACTACTGACAGCCCAATCTCTTGAAAAAAAATTAGGTGGACTGATCGTTCCCAATTTTTCCGTGGGCGCTGTATTAGCCATGAAGTATGCCCAAGATTGCGCGCGTTATTTTTCAGATGTCGAAATTATTGAATCTCATCACCCGCAAAAAGCAGATGCGCCTTCAGGTACTGCAATTCGTACTGCAGAAATGATTGAAGCGGCTCGACAAAAAATGCTAACACCTACGTTTTCCAAAGAGACGCTTTCGGGTGCAAGAGGGGCAAATTACAAAAATGTGCCTATTCATGCAATACGCTTGCCTGGCATATTGGCGCGTCAAACGGTGATGTTTGGTGGTTCAGGTGAACTTTTAACCATTCAACACGAAATATCAGATCGAGAAAGTTATATGGCCGGCATTTGTTTGGCCTGTCGTGAGGTGATGCATTTGAATACTTTGTTTTGCGGCCTGGAACATGTACTTTTTACGATAAGCAAGTAAGATTAGTATAATCTGTTTGAATTTAAGGGGTCAGCAGAACACTTCCCCCTTTCAGGGAGAACGAGTATATATGCGATAGGAATATAACACTGTGAAGTCTGCAACACTGACACCATTGCGCTTAAAAAAGCGTGAACATATTAGAATCAAACAAGGACATGTTTGGGTTTATAGTAATGAGATCGATGTAAAAATTACGCCGCTTTCCTTATTCCAACCGGGGCAATTAGTCCAAATTCAAGATGCACAAAGTCAGGCATTGGGATTGGGTTATGTGAACCCACAGACTTTGTTGTGTGCCAGATTGCTGACTCGTCGTGTTGATGTCGCGATCGATTCAGATTTTTTTATATCACGCATACAGCGCGCGCTTGAATTACGCGAACAATTATTCGATCAACCTTTTTATCGCTTGGTATATGGAGAGGGCGATGAACTGCCTGGCTTAATCATGGATCGTTATGGTGATTATTGTGTGATACAAATTACCACCGCAGGCATGGAAGCACTCAAAGAAATTATATTATCTGCGCTAATCACCGTCTTAAAGCCAAAAGCTGTATTATGGCGCAATGATCACGGCATGCGTCAGTTAGAAGGATTGCCAGAATATGTCAGTGCCGCGTTTGGTGATTTTCCACCAGAAATCACGCTGATCGAAAATCATATCCCTTTTATCACCAGCGCATGGACAGGTCAAAAAACAGGCTGGTTTTATGATCATCGCAATAATCGTGCGCAATTAAAACATTATGTTTCTGGTAAACGAGTGCTTGATTTATTTAGCTATGTGGGCGGTTGGGGTATACAAGCCGCAGTATTGGGCGCTAAAGAAGTTTTAGCCGTCGACTCATCTGCAGAAGCGTTAGCAAAACTTGAGAAAAATGCAATACTTAATCATGTTCAAGATCGAGTTCGCACCTTAAAAGGCGATGTCTTTGAGCAATTAAAAAAATTAATTGAACAACAAACCACCTTCGATGTGATTGTGTTAGACCCACCTGCATTGATTAAAAAACGTAAAGACCATACCCTCGGACTTATTGCCTACAAACGCTTGAATGAAATGGCGCTACGATTATTAAATCCAGGTGGCTTTTTGATTTCCGCCTCTTGTTCTCAGCATTTGTCGTTAGCAGAATTACAGCAACTGGTATTAGCCGGTGCCTTAAAAATAGGGCGTCATATTCAACTATTAACCACAGGAACTCAGGGTGCTGATCACCCTTTGCATTTAGCCATTCCTGAGATGAACTATCTCAAAACCCTATTTTGTCGGGTAGACTAAAAAATAAAGCAGCAATTCCTGTCCCTCCCTTTAAAGTGCGTAAAACAAAGGGTTTCCTGCAGAATTTGTTGGTAAAAATAATCCTCATTGCTGGCAACCGCATTGGGGATTGCAAAGGGGGGGGGCCGCTTCTCCCACTTTGCCGCGAGCGCGAACTTGTTCAAGCGATACGTTAAAACAAGGAAGCAACTCCGCGTTTTTGGCGGGAATTGCTGAAAATAAAATCACAAAAAATACTACGTCTAATTTCATGAATCAACCATTAACGCTTTCAAAACCATTTCGAATTATGGCGGAATTTATACGCCTAGAAACCAGTGCGGGTATTATTTTATTCATGATGGCGATAATCGGGTTGATTTTAGATAATTCTGCGCTGCACCTCATCTATCAACAATGGATTTATAAAACTGTTTTTTTGCCATTAGGCCCGTGGCATTTAAAATTTTCTACTACTCTTTTTGTCAATGATGTATTGATGACAATTTTCTTTTTGTTGGTTGGTTTAGAGGTGAAACGAGAAATATGTATCGGAGAACTGAATTCCACGCGTAAAGTCATGTTGCCGGCGATAGCTGCATTTGGCGGCATGTTATTTCCAGCCATGATTTATATCGCCTTAAATCATACTGATTCTTTTGCGATGAAAGGTTGGGCGATTCCCACAGCGACCGATATTGCTTTTTCTTTAGGTATTATTGCACTACTTGGAAAAAGAGTGCCTGTTGCTTTGAAGATGTATTTAATGGCACTGGCTATTTTTGATGACTTAGGTGCTATTTTAATTATCGCATTTTTTTATCAAACGCATTTTTCATGGCTGGCTTTTTCAGCTGTAGGGGTTTGTTTACTGGTACTGATTCTCTTGAATCGTTTCGATGTGCGAAATTTATGGGCTTATAGTTTGGTGGGCGTGGTCTTATGGAGTTTTTTTCTACAATCAGGGATTCATCCTACCTTAGCTGGTGTTTTGTTAGCATTAACCATTCCGATCCAAAGTAGATCCGCCCCATCTGAATCCCCCTTGCGTCGTTTTGAAACCCTATTACATCCATGGGTGGCGTATTTAATTTTACCTATGTTTAGTTTTGCAAACGCAGGCGTCTCATTTACCGGATTAGTATGGAATGATTTCTTTGGGAATTTGCCGTTAGGTATTTTGTTGGGACTATTTTTAGGTAAACAGCTGGGTATATTTATCGCCACTTGGGTTGCTATTCATTTCAAAATCGCACCGATGCCTAAAGAAGCTTCATGGCAATCGTTATACGGTATCGCTATGATTTGTGGCGTTGGATTTACCATGAGCTTGTTTATCGGAAATCTAGCCTTTGAATCAGGAGGTATTCAAAGCGCAGCTTTAGTCAGATTTGGCGTATTGGCAGGTTCTTTTTTATCTGGATTATTAGGGTATTTACTTTTGCGCACCAACCCTCGACAGAAACACTGAATACAGAAATTTGCGCAGCCCTTTAGCATGAATAAAACAAAGGGTTTTTAAACATTCATCAGCAAACGCAGACTTTCATAAACGGTTAGATTTTAGCGAATTTTGGTGCAAAAAATGGTCGTTTGCTAAGTGTGTTGAATATTAAGGCAGCATTTCTACCAATGCGTCCACCCAAAGTGAGTCCTCATTTAAGCAGGGAATAGCAATAAAAGTTTCCCCCCCTAAACCTTCCCACTGTTGTTTTCCACGAATCGCAATTTCTTCTAGTGTTTCTAAGCAATCAGCGACAAAAGAAGGAGAAACGATCGCGACATGACGAATATTTTTCTGGCTCAATGCCAGTAGCAATTCATCGGTATAGGGTTTAATCCAAGGCGTTCTGCCTAACCGCGACTGAAATGAAACGATGTATTGTTCAGCAGATAACCCAAGCGCATGAGCAATAGCGTTTGATGTGGCATAACATTGCGCGCGATAACAATACCGATTGTCATCATTCATCGCAGGACAATTTGCTTGCTTGTCACAATGCGCAGCACATTGACTTTTATCAATATGTCTAACCGGCAATCCATGATAGCTAAATATTAATCGTTCTATTTTTTGCGCATCCAGATAAGGTTTAATCCGTGCGGCATACGCTTTGATAAAACCAGGATGGTCATAAAAATCATGAAGTGTCGTGATATTAGGTATGTTCCATTGTTGCGACAATAAAGACAGTGTTTTTTCTAGCGCGGATCCTGTAGCTGCAGAAGAATATTGGGGAAACAGCGGTAAAATAAACAAATCTGTGCACGTTTTTAGCTGGTCTAAGGCACTTGCAATACTAGGATTCCCATAACGCATTCCAATTGCCACTGTGTATGCTTCACCTAATCTTTCTGATAATGCGGTTTTTAATGCCAGCGTATTTGACAACAGCGGAGAACCGGCGCTTGTCCAAACTTCTTGATAAGCTGCCATGGTTTTTTTCGGTCTAAATGGCAATATCAACCCATGCAGTAATAACCAACGCGCAGGGGCGGGAATATCGATCACGCGAGGATCGCTTAAAAATTCTTTTAAATATCGACGCACTGCAGGGACATCGCATTGGTCGGGTGTGCCTAAATTAATGAGTAAAACACCTATTTTTTTGGATGCAGTCAGCATGATTTTTTTCTTATCCATTTATCGATCTTACAAGGGGAGGGGGTGAAATCTCATTTGTGTCTAAAAAAATCCGTCAATAACTGACCGCACTCTTTCGCCAAGCACCCACCTTCCCACGCAATTTTGTGATTAAACACCGTCTGCTCCAATAAATGCAGATGCGTGGCTACCGAACCTGATTTAGGATCCAATGCCCCAAAAACCAGATGCTTCACTCTAGCATGAATCAGGGCGCCTATACACATATTACAAGGCTCTAACGTCACGTATAACGTGGCATCCATAAAACGATAATTTTGTATTT
>JAURND010000107.1 GCA_030830425.1 Gammaproteobacteria bacterium | reverse complement strand
CTGCTAGATGGTGCTGGTGCTGGTGCTGGTGCTGGCTCAACACGAACATGGGCGGCAGACTTAGCATCCATCGCTGGTTGTGATTGTAGGCATGTCTGTAAATGCGCATCTACTTGTGCCTTGTATTCATCAGGGAGTGCTCGATACCTTTTATCTTGCCTGACATCCCAGTCGTTCAATGTAGTTGACAGGCCTGTATATTTTTGCGTTATCTTATCTTTCAATTCGCTCACAACTAACGCTGTAATTTTCTGCCGCATATTCTGATTTCTCAATGCTTCCTGAAGTTTATTTTCTTTGTATAAATCTAAATAGTTCTTGCCGACATCATCAAGATTGATATATCTAGGATCGTCCTTCATACTCCATCTTGCATTGTCATTGTGCTCCAGCGAATTATTGTTATATCGGCTCTTTATCTTTTCTTCCAAAAGTCTCACATTATCATCATTCTGTAGGTGGCTTGGTCTTTCCAATGCTTTTTCTTCTGGAGGAACATGGTTAAGATCAAATTTAGAATCTGATGTAATGTGCGCACCACCTATCCGTTCTCTGCTTAGTGAAGGAAGTGTGGAACCTTCATTTTTCTTTTCTTGGAAGTTTATAGCCTGTTTTTTCTCCTTGGCATCTACGGTTGGAGCCCCTAGGGATGAGTGTTTGACATCTCTAAGTTTTTTCTCAAGCAGTCTTCCATCGACTAAGTTTAAAATATAATGTTTGTATGCACGTGGCAGTGCCTTAGCCTCAACATAAAGATTCCTTAAATACGATAAAGATAAACGCTTTGGTCTTACAATCTTTTCAGCGATTTCAAGGGTTTTTCTTTGATTTTCTGTCAGTTTGGCAAATGCTGCATGATCTCTGAAGTTGAAACTTGGGGTTCCTTCAAGCTCTTTGCAAATCTGAACAAAGATTTCGTCTAGTGCTGATATTCCCAAAGTCTTTAACATTTGTTGATAGGATTGTAGCGTTTTAATTTTTTCGCTAGCCGCTTGCTTTTTGCTTGTTAACTCTATGAGAGTTTCCCCTGCTTTTCCAAATTTTTTATATGCTAAATACCCCACAACTAATGCGATGAGTGCGAAGATTGCGATAACACCCACGATAACCCAACCAACAGGTGTGACACTTAACCCTGCAATTGCAGCAGACGAAGTTCCATAAGCAGCCCCTAAAAGAGACTGAACAGCAGCTGTGCTTTTTACTACATGCATCATAAAAAAACTTAGGTCTACCAATGTCAGACTCACAGCCACAACAATTGCCAACCCTATACCTGCTAGCAATTTCTGTTTTGTCTTGAAAGGGATATCAGCCCTTCCAATCAAAAATGTTGCACCGCCCGCTATAAGCGCAGCAAGAATAGGCAGCGCAATGATTAAAGGCGACCCTAATGGAAACAACAAGAATGCCGCAACAGCTGTTAAACCACCAAATAGGCTCGCTGCTATCAGGCTGCCAAGAATAATTAAAAATTTATTTTTTATAAAAAAAGTTTTTGGAGTTATCCGTTGTTTGTTTATTTTAACGAGTTCTTTGTTTGTAACATTGATTTTTTTCTTTAGCGTATTCTCTTCTATGATAAAACTAGCTGTTACAAGCTGATTAATCAATGCTTGTGTTTCTGGGCACACACTTAGGCTTGTATTTTCTACAGGTGCTGTATGTTGCACTGGGTTGTTTTCTAAAGACTTCGGAATAACTGCTTGTATAACTATTTGTATATAGGTGATACCCAAGGCTTCCTGCCCTAGATGAATGTCAGCAATTTCCAAAACTTTAAATAACTGGTCACTTATGTCAGCTAAAATCTTCAATTGATCTGGCGTTAATTCTTTGAAGGAAAGCATTAGACTCGCTGCTAAATCATCTGCTGTTACGTATCCTTGTGCTGATCCTTGTGCTGCAAGGGTTACCCCTGAAATGAAACGATTCATGGCACGTATCGGTTCTAAAAGCGCGTGTCCTCTTGTCAAAAATAATTCATATTCTTCCTGATTTAGCTTTTCTCGTATGTTCTGAAATATTTGATACTCGGGTTTTGCTTTCTCCTGTTCGTTTTTATTTTCCCAAGTGACTAGCCAAACAGCAAAAGCATTGAAGTTCATATCTTGCTTTGAATCCGTATTAAGATACGAGCACCGCATCAACAGATCGCGGATGTCCATGACAGATGGCGACGATACTTTGCTTTCTGGATTGCTCCCTTCCGTTTTTAAGTCAGTCATCACAAAATCCTCCAATTGGTTTTTACATGATTACGATTATCGCACACGAACCTTAAGGAAATATTAACGAAACCGTACAAATAACAATTGCCCGTCCCAGTTTAATGGCGACATAAGCGGCGATTGTCGATCAGGTGAAATGTCCCACTTTTTCATGTTTATAGGTATCGCAGCTTGGCGTAAATCTCGTGTCAGTACTTTCATCGCTTGGGCATATAAATGTTGAATGTGCTCAGGGGTGAGATTCAGCACATTTTTATGCGGATTGGGGATAAAATAATGGACGCTACCTACCCACAAAGGTTGTGCGCTGTCTGGCACGGTAATATTGGATTTCCACAACACAAAATAAAGCGGCGCAGATGCGTGATCAACCCATTTGGTCATCATTAAGACGGGGGCTTGATTTTGATAAAGCCAGGGTAAAATGGGTAGATGTTCAGGATTTTTTTTGGGAGATAGGCGATTAAAACTGCCTTTCCAATTCAAGAGAATGGGTTGTGTTTGCCAGCCTTGTTTAGTTAGTGTTTGTTGAATTTTAGCTAAGGCGCCTAACCATTGTACATTGAGGGCCGCTTGTGGTTTGCCGACTCGAGATAAAATAAATAAGGGCTCTTCTTCTGGATAGGGCTGTTGCCACCAGGTGTCGGTATCCATATGGACCATGGGCCAGTAGAGCGTGGTATCTTTTTGTTGGGTTTTAAACACCATTGATCCATAAATTAACCAAGACATCAAAAATATCAATACGATTATCTTACTGTTTTGGGCTATGGGTTTTGGGTGATGATGCGACGTGTTTTTTAGGGCGAAGTCTTGGGTTTTGCTGACTTTTTGAAGTTGATGGCGAATAGTGAAAGTCAAAGCGGTGCATAATGTGCGGGTAGTGCCGGCAGGTTTATTTGGACAAAATGACTGTCTTGCGTAAAAAAGATAAACTGTGGTTGCACATCCTAATCCGATCAGTATGCTGGCGAGTACGTCTGTCAGCCAATGTGCGCCTAGATACAGCCTAGAGATGGATACTGCTAAAATCAGCAGCATTGCAATTCGCCAAGGGGCTTTAGGGCGACGTAAGACGGCAGCAGAGGTCGCGGTGTTTACGTTTTTTTCAGCCATGGGATGGGCGCTGAGTATCATGGCCAGAAAGCTGAACAATCCGGTCGTTAATAATACGTGTCCACTGGGAAAAGAGGAGGAGGTTTGGGGGTTTAATAAACCGGTGGGTCTGGGAATATAAAGGAAATATTTACATAGATAGCCGACACTGGTGTCTAAAAAAACTAGACATGTCCAGAAAAAAGCCACTCGATAGTGGCGTTTCCATATCAACCATAAACCGATTAATACCGCTGCAATCAGTTGGGTATGTTTATCACCCAATAGGGTAAACACCAGCATGAGCGTGTCACCCATTTGTGTACGCAAAGAGCGAAGCAGCTCAAAAACTGGTTGATTTAGATGCGTCCAATCGTTTTGGATAACAACGCCATGTCGTATCCATAATGCGGTCGCAAAACAAGCGATTGAAAAAAAGAGTAAATTGAGCTGTCGATATGGGTATGGGTGAAAAGAAGGCGGGGATAATAAACGGGGCAACCATGCAG
>JAURND010000106.1 GCA_030830425.1 Gammaproteobacteria bacterium | reverse complement strand
GGGGCATTGATACTCGCCCGACCAACTGCGTGAATGGCCTGATAGCCTTCTTTTAATAGATCATCTCCTTGAATGGTTGTCACGGTGCCGTTAAATTTTTGCGCCAAATGAATCGCAGTTTGTGCCAGATCGTTAGGCATCATATCTGCAGCGGGGGTATTGATGAGATTGCGCACCAAATAAGTGCCGCGTAAAATGGCATTTAAATAATCAAGGTCTACACTATTTTCAGTTAAGCATAATTTGGCCTCTAATGCAGGGTGCTGTTTATATTTCGTAAATTGATAACTGCCTAACCCCCATGATAATGCTGCTGCAGCTAATTCTTGATTAGACAGTGGCACATCAATACGATAGTTTCCTTTTGGGAGTTGAGTCGCTAATTGTCCAAACACAGACCAAT
Source organism: Gammaproteobacteria bacterium (assembly GCA_030830425.1). GTDB lineage: Bacteria > Pseudomonadota > Gammaproteobacteria > JAURND01 > JAURND01 > JAURND01. The sequence goes on along the minus strand of JAURND010000106.1, from coordinate 3,373 downwards.
CTTGAGCATTGCTCATACCCACTAACACTTTTTCTAGATTTCCCTCTTCATCAGCAATGAAACTGATGCAGCCAGATTTACCTCGAAAATTAGTGGTATTAACCCAGTTTTGTATTTTAGAAGATTGCGCAGATAGCCAGCTATCTAATTCTTTTTCAATGACAGTGATAATGGGGGTGGTTCGTTGAGCAGATAAAGTGAAACAAGGTAACATGAGAGACTCCGTTTTTTTCAGCTCTCCCCTTGTGGGAGAGATGGATAAATTGACAGCAATTTCCGCTACCCTTTTAAAAAATCCAAAAAAAGGGTTTCTTGTAAAAATAATTCGTCGTAAATAGCCCTATTGCTGGTAGCCTGCATGAAGCATTGTTAAGGGGAAAATATTGATTTTTCCCCTTAAGCGAGAGTACGGACTGGTTGCGGCGACACCTTAAAACAAGGCAGCAAGTTCCGCGTTTTGAGTCAGAATTGCTGATACGTCGGATTTATGTAGCAAGTGAGAGATAAATAAAGTGCTCAGCGGAATGATATTTTTCTGCTCATCTGATTTTTAGGTATCTTTTCTTACCAGTAGGTTATTATTTCTCCTCTGTTTTAGCAGTACTGTCTACTTTTTTTTCTGTGGTGGTCGCTGTATCAGGTGCAGTTGTTTTTTCCTGGGTATCGGTATGGCTTGTTTTTTCAGGGGTTTTATTTTTATAGTCGGTATTATACCAACCGCTACCTGACAGATGAAACCCTGCTGCTGAAACCATTTTTTTTAATGTAGGTTTTCCGCATTCTTCACAATGTTTCTCAGGAGGATCGCTGAAACTTTGAAGTATTTCTGTCTGAAATCCACAAGCACTACAGCGATATTCGTAAATGGGCATGGTGAGTTTATTCCTATGGTGTCATTGTTTTTAAGCGCATTTTAGCCAGTTTAGCGGCTTCGGTATTTGGATATTTTTCCATGAGTGCTTGAAGTTCTTTTTTAGCTTGCGCATGTTTACCTGCATCATCATGAATCAAGGCTAATTTCAATAAAGCATCAGGTATTTTTTGATGAGCCGGATATTGGCGTACGAAATTGCTAAATTCTTGAGTGGCTTGATCTGTCTTATTCGTTAAAGTATAGGCTTGAGCTAACCAGTAATGAGCAATGGGGACATCTGTACTAGTCGGATATTGTTTGATAAATGTTTGAAATGCAGTAATAGCGGCTTCATTTTTCTGTTGCATCATTAAACTCAGCGCAGTTTGATAAGCCTGTCGGCTAGCATCAGAGGTGCGATTAGTGATGGTTTCTTTTTGGCTAATGGAATCAGTTGTTTTATCCTGATTGTTGGTTGCTAGTGCAGATGGATTTAATGAGGGTTGAGTTGGCGGGATTCTTGTAGTGCTTTCTGGATGATCAGTGTCTGTGGGTGTTTTTAATGAATTTTGATTTTTCAACTGATCTTGTAGTTGTTCTATCGTATGTGTTTTTTCTTCTAGTTGACCATTGAGCTGGTTAAGTTGTTGTTCTAGGCTGTCAATCTTTCCGGGTAAATTCATCTGCACAAAATTATTCATTTGTTGCTCTAATAGGCGTAAACGTTCATTCGTCGGTAGTGAGTCCCTAGCAGGCATTGCTGGTATTGGGGTATCAGGGGCGGAATCAGTCTTGGTATCAGGAGAAATATCTTGTTTGCTAGCGCTTGATGAGGGTGTTGTGTTCTCAGGTAAATCGTTAAGATCAACGACAGGGGCATCTGCTTTTGCAAGGTTGGCAAAAAAGAGCAAGCCAAAAAAAATGGTGATGAGCGTTTTATATGTGTTCATGATTATTCTTTCATAGCATAACCCCGGTTTTCCTTGCCGCAAGGATGCAAAGCCAGTGCTTTAAGGTGTAACGAGGATATGACCAGAAAATAAAAAATACCCCCGTCAGCTTATTGTGGGGGTGTTTTGTCATACTTTCTTGCTGGTTTAAGACGCCGACTTTCAAGTTGGAAGGCGCGCGACTGCAAGCGAAGCGGCTTTAATGTGCGCAGACTTGGGAGGGGGTTCATTCCCCCCCAAAATCTTTTATTATCCTGCCATGATTCCTTTGTTGCCTTTTAGGTGTTTAGCGTTGAAAGTCTACAGCTAGCTTCTCCTGAAAGGGGAAAAGGAAAGTCATGCCTCATCAGTAATACTGATGCAAAATGCGGAACTTATTGTCAAAGGAGGACAAGAATTGCGATTTGCGGATTATTTGCCTGATTTTTCTTGCACGTCAACACGTCTATTGCACTGAAAGTCACTATCAGATGAGCCAGAAGAAATAGGCTTTTCTGCGCCATTACTGTTCGTGCTAATTTGTGCTTTGCTGACACCAGCTTGTTCTAAAGCAGTGGCTACTGAATTTGCACGATGCCAACCTAAAGCAATGTTGTATTCACGGCTGCCACGGTTGTCTGTGTTGCCGACAACATGCAACTTAGTGTGATTGGTTGAAAAATTGCTTGCAGTTGATTGTAGGCGAGTCATGTCTTCAGGATGAATATCGCTCTTGTTGTACTCAAAATAATAGGAGCTGGTTTTACCATTGGATTGAGGAACACTACAGCTGGCGGAAGGCTGAAAGCCTGAGCCGTTTTCGCCTGTCCCTTGGCTATAGGTACCCGTTGAGCCCCCTCCGCCTAAACCATCTTTACCATTATCATTGCTGTTGTCATCGGTACCATGATTTCGAGTCGTTGAGCAAGCGGCTAATGTTAATGCTGTCGCACCTACTAATATTGTTCTCCAGATAGCTTTATGTTGCATATTATTTCTCCTGCGATTGGTGAATGAACAGCAATTCCCGCCAAAAAAGCGGAATTTGCTTACTTGTTTTAACGCGTCGCTTGGACTAGTTAGTGTGATTAAATGGCCCCCAAGCAGGTTCTCTGACATCACCTTTTCGAGCAGGCAAGGTGATTTTTACTCGACCGTCGGTAGAAATCATGCTTAATACGCCGCGGCCTCCTGATTCTGTAGCATAAAGCACCATTTTCCCATTGGGTGCTAGGCTAGGGGATTGATTTGCCCCTGATTGTGTGAGCACATTATAACGACCAGAAGCCAGATCTTGCACGGCAATATTATAAGCATTATTACTACCGCTTAGTACGGCCAATGTTTTTCCGTCGGCGGATAGGGAAGGGCTAGCGTTATATTTGTTTTCAAAAGTCACCCGTTGTGCGCCGCCGCCATTTGCTGAAACACGGTACACTTGTGGGCCGCCGCTACGATTAGTGGTGAAATAAAGGGTTCTACCGTCAGCTGACCAGACTGGCTCAGTATCAATAGAGCTACCATCCGTGACTTGAGTAAGTTGATGCGAGCCAGCATTCATGACAAAAACTTTGGGATAACCGGTACGAGT
>JAURND010000105.1 GCA_030830425.1 Gammaproteobacteria bacterium | reverse complement strand
GTTCAGCGACTCTTTTCGTTGAACCCATAATATTAGTGGGGTTTACAGCCTTATCAGTAGAGATTAAGATGAATTTTTTGGCGCCTGCTTTTACAGCGGCTTCTGCTAAAATTTTTGTGCCCAGTACATTATTTTTAATCGCGACACGAAGTTGATCCTCTAGCATAGGCACATGTTTATACGCGGCGGCATGAAAGACCATGTCGATCTGGTTTTTTTCAAAAATGCTTTGCAGGCCTACGTCATCCGTCACGCTTAACAAATGACCTGCAACATGCAATTGTGGAAATCGTGCTGACAGCTCATGCATTAAGGCATACAAATTAAATTCGTTTTGTTCTACCACGAATAATTTTTTGGGAGAAAAATATGCGATTTGTCGGCATAGTTCCGTACCGATAGAACCACCGCCACCAGATATCAATACAGATTGATGTAAAATAGCGGTACGGATATTTTCAAAATCCAGTGACACCGGGTCTCTGCCCAATAAATCTTCAAGAGATACGGCGCGCAAAGCATCAATTTTTACATGACCATGTGCTAAATCTTGCAAGCTGGGTAATGTTCTAAAAGGAACTTTCGCCTGTTCGCAATATTCGACGATGCGGCGCATTTGTGTTGAGCCTGCCGAAGGTGTGGCGATCATAACTAGATGAATGTTGTGCTGTTGAACAAGCACAGGGATATCTGAGGTTCCTCCCAGTACGCGTATACCATGAATCTCTTGTCCAATTTTTGCAGAGCTGTCATCGACAAATGCAACGACGTGATGTTCTTTTTCAGTATGACGCAGTAAATCCCGTACGATACCTTCGCCTGCCTGACCTGCGCCTACAATCAATACGCGTTGCAGTGGTAGAGAGTGGCTTTGGTCATCCGCGTAATTTTTCAATAATCGATAAATGAAACGAGAACCGCCTAGCAAAACTATGAGTAGTAAGGCATAGAGTGGAAAAATAGATCGCGGAATATTCACCAGCTTTGCTGCTAAAAATAGAACAATCATGGTGGTCACGCCGCCCATGATCACTACTTTCATAATACGGATTAAATCTGCGGTGGAGGCAAAACGCCATATCCCTCGATAAAGACCAAAACTCCCATAAAAAATGGTTTGTATGAAGATCACTATTGGTAAAATATGTATCGCCTGGTCTATAAAAATAGGACTGATTTTGCCAAGATTAAAGCGCAACCAATAGGCAAAACCCCAAGCAATCGGAATCATGCAGACATCATGCATAAATACCAGTAATCGAATTTTAAGCGGAGAGTTGAATGTCTGCTTTTGCCACTTTAAAAGCGCAGTCGCAAAAGATTGGAGTGGGTTTGACATAAGGATTACAGCGCAGCTGTGCCGGGTGGCGCGTAATGGTCAAGCACATATTGCTCAATCAGCTGTAAAAATTCTTGAGCAATATGTGCACCTCGTAGCGTATGTGTTTTTTCGCCGTCGATAAATACAGGGGCAGTTGGTGCTTCTCCGGTTCCTGGCAAACTGATGCCAATGTTGGCGTGTTTGCTTTCGCCAGGCCCATTGACCACGCAACCCATGACAGCCACAGACATATTTTCTACGCCCGAATATTGATGGCGCCAAACAGGCATGCGTTCACGTAGAAAGCGTTGAATCTGATCAGCCAGTTCTCTAAAAAAAACACTGGTTGTACGACCACAACCCGGACATGCCGTGACCATGGGCATAAACGCGCGTATCCCCATGGTCTGCAGAATTTGTTGTGAGACAATCACTTCAGTGATGCGATCTGCGCCAGGTTCTGGTGTTAATGAGGCGCGAATGGTATCACCAATGCCTTCTTGCAATAAAACACCCATAGCAACGCTAGCGGCGACAATCCCTTTAGACCCCATACCCGCTTCAGTCAATCCTAAATGTAAAGCAAATTGACTGCGTTTAGCCAATTCGCGATATACGGAAATCAATGCCTGAACCTGACTGACTTTGCAAGACAAGACAATTTTATCGGCACCTAATCCTAAGGTTTGTGCAAATTGCGCGCTTTCTATGGCCGATAACACCAAGGCTTCTTGCATCACCGCTTCTGCTGTTTTTGGATGAGGAAGTTGGGCGTTTTCGTTCATCAGTCGAGCTGTGATACTTTTATCTAAACTGCCCCAATTGACACCAATGCGTATAGGCTTATTATATTGCAAAGCCGTTTCTATCATGGTTGCAAACTGCCGATCTTTCTTGTCGGCAAATCCTACATTTCCCGGATTGATCCGATATTTATCTAAGGCCTGCGCACATTCTGGATATTTAGTTAACAGCAAATGGCCGTTGTAATGAAAATCGCCGACCAATGGCACGTCACAGTTTCTCGCGCGCAAGGCGTCTCGAATTGGCGCTACCTGTTTTGCCGCTTCTTCATTGTTGACGGTGATGCGTACTATTTCTGAACCCGCTTTAGCTAACGCCTCAATTTGCGTGATGGTTGCCAGTTTATCTGCCGTGTCTGTATCGGTCATAGACTGCACCACCACAGGCGCATGACCGCCGATGGTGATATGCCCAACTTTAACAGGGATGGTGTGGTGTTTTTTCATGGGCGTGATGGATAACGATAGCAATCTTATGCATGATAACCAGTTTATCAAAGATCAGCCAGCAATTCCGCCATCCTAAAACAAGGGGGTTCCTAGCATATACGGCTCGTACTTGAAAGTGAGAACTTTTGGCTCTTTTGAAATTTAAGTGAATAAATATAAAAGTTGATAAGTAGATGAACAGGGGTGTCGTTTTCGCGAAGGCGGGAACCTATCCCAAACCCTGTGATATTTTGAGAAGTGATTCAAAAAACAGGATAATGAGTTAGGCGACATAAAGCCGCCCTAAAATCACGTCACGATCATCGCCGTCACCAGCTATACCTTGGTTTTAATTTTAACAAAAATTGGCAAAATATGCCTGTTTGCTAATTGTGCTGAATGGTCACAATTTTTTAAAAATTTGTTTAGATTTTTCACCCGCTAAATAGCCCTACATTGTCGCACAGCTTACTGGATTCTGATCATTTTCTTTGCTTTCAGGCAGTTCTTGGGTAGTAACAGTGGGCCCCTCAAAAAATCTAATCTTGGAACGTGAGCTTGTTGCGATTTTTTCATCTTGAGGCAACGAAGATAAAAAATCCCTGATATTTCTAGGAGCGGGGTCACCAGATTTTTCAGTGGGAATTACGCCGGCTTTTTTCATGACATCCGTGACGTTATTATAAGCGGTTGTATTTCCAGATGAAAAATGATTTCTATGAGCATTAAGAATTGGCGTTATTTCAGCTAACAATGCTGTAGCCTTTTCTTCATCTGTTTTTAAAAAATCAGTGTTCAATTCCCCAATTTTTTTATTGGCTGTTTCCCTTAATAAGTCACTTTTTTG
>JAURND010000104.1 GCA_030830425.1 Gammaproteobacteria bacterium | reverse complement strand
TTTTCTTTGAACAATTCTAATGAACCAAATGATTCTTTGATCGCATCGGCCAGATCGCCTGTTGGTTCACCACTGCCAGCGGGTTTCATACAATGCCAATAAAAAGTGTGATTCCAAACTTGCGCAGCATTATTAAAAATAGCACCGGATGATTTTTGGATGATCTGTTCTAACGATAAGCCTACAAAAGGGGTATCTTTTACGAGAATATTTAATTTGTTCACATAGGCTTGATGATGTTTGCCATAGTGGTATTCTAATGTTTCTTTTGAAATATGTGGTGCTAATGCATCTAGTGCATAAGGTAGTTTAGGTAGTTCAAATGGCATGAGAATCTCCTTGAAGTGTTTGGTGGTTCAATGAGTCTTATGGGTTTGAGTCTAAAAGTCAAGAGGAGCACAGCAATTCCCGCCAGAAACGTGGGATTTGCTTTCTTGTTTTAATGCGTTTCTACCAACAACTTTCACCAGAAACCCTTTATTTTAGGCACGCTAAAGAGTAGCGGGAATTTCTAAGAGGAGTAAATGATGAGCACATATGCCATTGGCGATATACACGGTTGTTACGATGAATTGCAAAGATTGCTCGAATTGATTGCGTTTGATGACGCTCAAGATCAACTTTGGTTTACCGGAGATTTAGTTAATCGCGGTCCGCAGTCGTTAGCCGTGTTACGTTTTATCAAACGGCTCAAAAACGCAATTGTGGTGTTGGGCAATCATGATATTCATTTATTGGCATTGGCCGCTAAAGACCCTTTTAAAGATCACACGCTGCAAGCAGTATTGGCCGCACCGGATTGTGAAGAATTAGTCGAGTGGTTACGAAGACAGCGATTATTGTATTACGATGCCACATTAAATTATCTGATCGTGCATGCGGGCATATACCCACTTTGGAGTTTAACTCAAGTCAGGCAATATGCAGCAGAAGTAGAATCATTTTTGCAGTGTGATCATGATTTGGCAAATCTCAGACATTTGTATGGCAATGAACCGGATTATTGGGATGAAGTATTAACCGGGTTTGAACGATTGCGATTTATCACCAATGTATTGACGCGATTGCGATTTTGTACGGCGACGGGAAAACTAGATTTTAAACACGCGGGTAAAGTGGGTTCTCAGCCTCCCGAATATTTGCCTTGGTTTGAGATGATACACCCTACTTTTAAAGGCATTTCTATTATTTTTGGGCATTGGGCGGCCTTATCTGCTGGTCAAGAAAATTACTCGTCTGCAGCACTTTCTGTTAGCCCATATAATCATTTAGTCGAGCTTAAAAGAGAAAAAGTTCATCGCCCCCAGTTTTTGGGTATAGACACTGGTTGCGTTTGGGGTAGGGCTTTAACGGCATTGCGGTTAGAGGACCATCAAATGTTTTCTGTGAGCGCCAACACTAAAAACGTCATATCATAAGCATTTTCAGCATCTTTCAAGCGTTTTTCTCGGCTGATTTCTACCCATTTTTCAGGACTCCAGGTTGGAAAACGAACATCACCCACAAAACTGTGATGTACGTTTGTGATATATAATTTTTTAGCCAAAGGTAAAGCTTGTTCATAAATTTTTCCGCCACCAATCACCATGATTTCGGTCTCGTTTTTTAACAAGGCGATGGCTTCATTCAAAGAGCCAGCTAGTTCGCACCCTTGGGCTGGTTTGAAGTGCGCGTTTTGTGAGATCACAATATTGCGACGCCCTGGTAATGTTTTTCCAATAGATTCATGTGTTTTTCGCCCCATCACAATAGGCTTTCCCCAAGTCATTTTTTTGAAATACTGCAACTCAGCCGGTAAGCGCCATAATAATTGATTATTTGCCCCAATGACCTGATTTTGATCCATCGCGACGATTATCGATATTTGCATTGTTATGTTTCTCTGATTGCCATTGTCAGTAATGGGGCTCTAGGTCGGGATCCATGCTGCCCCTTAAATTCAAACAGATTATAGGGTAGCGGGAATTGCTATGTCGATGTTTTTGCCTTCTTCGTCATTTCCTCTAAAACTGATAATATCCCAATTTTTTTCTAGAGCAACCGCTTTTAAGCGTCGATCTGGGTCTACCGCAATCGGTTTTTTTACGCTGGACAATAAAGGAAGATCATTGATCGAATCGCTGTATAACACCGTATAATCAGGTTCTAATTTATGTTGGCTGATCCAAGATTGCAGATTTTTAACTTTGCCTTCACCCATATTGATGACGCCTAGCGTTCTGCCGGTATAATCTTCTTTTATTTCTGCTTCGGTTGAGATGAGGTGATGTACGCCAGAATATTCTGCAGTTGGCGATGCCAGAAAACGGTGAGTGGCCGTAATCAGTATGACAATATTGTGCGGGTTATTTTTATAGGCTTGAATAAGTTGCAAACCTATGCGGGAAATTCTCATTTTTATGAGACTATCAAAAAATTCAGATCGCCAAGGTACCCGTTTTTCTGGAGGAATTTTTTTCATTAAGCTGAAATCAAACTCAAAGCTAGCAGGAATATCTAATCGTTGTTCAATATAATCCTTATCGAATTGACGTCGTTTTTGCCAATCACTGTCAGACATCATGCCTTTTTGGTCGAGAAATTGAGCCCATAGGGCTACGGTGTCACCCAAAAGCAAAGTATTATCCATGTCAAATAAGATGATGTTTTTTTTCATAGACTTGTTCTTCTTGAAAGTGAGAAAAAATCAGTATCTTGAAGTGAAATATACTGCTCGTACTTGAAAGTGAGAA
>JAURND010000103.1 GCA_030830425.1 Gammaproteobacteria bacterium | reverse complement strand
TAATAATTTTTTATAAATATTTTCCGCGCTGACATGACGTGGATTTGCTTTTTCAAGCATATGAAGAATTTTAATTCGCGGAGCAGTGCTTTTTAGGCCAACTTTGAGTAACTTATCTTTTTTCAAACACTGATCTCCTGATACATCTAAATTTTAAAAAATTCGAGCTGAATATAAAAATAGCGTTAATACGTTTACCCTGCCCACCAAACATGCCAAGAAATACCATCTGATTTCAATGACCATACCGTTAACATTAAAATCCAAAAGTAGTAAATGATAAAAAAATTCAGGGTCATGATCGATAAACCCAATATACGACGTATGGTGGAGAGTGTTTGATTTTTAATGATTTTGTAAGCTAAAAAGAAGCTCCATATAGCAGCCAATGCCAATAATGTCAGTTTAAGATCATTGATCCAGATAAAACCCAAGTTGGCATATTTTTGTAATAGATTTACGGTATTCGCAAATAAGCCTATAAAAACTGTCATTCCGCCTAAAGGGATGAGAGATTGAGTAAGATGATTAAAGCGCGTTAAGGTAAATGATCCGGTGATTTTAGTGGCAGCCATGATCAATGTCGTTAAGAGGCTACCGATCCCTAATCCAATGGATAGGATATAAAAAACGACTTCGCCACCATAGGCCCAACTAAAGACATCACCGCGTTCCGGATAGTTCGTAAAAATCCACCAAGGGGCATTGGTATTAAAAACCCCGGTGATTTGATGTGCTAGAAACCAAGAATCAACAACTTCTTGAAAATGCGAGAACCAAAAACTATTAGACCATTGAAAAGCAGCCAAAGCTAAACCGCATAATCCAAAAACAATCAGTAGGCTTTCATAGATGCTATTTTTCTCGCCGCCGTATACCACAATCTCTTCATGTGGTGAGCGCAATTTTAATTCAATAGTATTTTTAGCCATGCCACATTTGCCGCACATTAAACAATTGGCGGCACCTGTCATTTTGGATAAAGGTAATAATGTGGGGCAGCGTATATCTTTGAGCGTTTGATATTCTTGCTTGCTCCATTGGCCTTGCTGTGGTTGATATCGCCATGGCGCCAATCGTGCGAGTAGACTGAATACGCCAGTTACTGGACACAGGTATTTGCACCACACGCGACTCGATTTTCCATATAGGAAACCCACAACCATTGCTGCCAATGTTGAGCCACCTAAAATCAGTAATGCTGGTTTGGGATATTGATAAACACTGGTCATTTGTCCGTAGAGTGTTGTTATGCCAAAAGCGACAAAACACCATCCTTTCCATCGCAACCATTTGGGAATACTTTTTCCGCGTCCATAACGATTAGCGAATTCAGAAAGCGCGCCTTCCGGGCAAAAAACACCGCACCATAAACGTCCAAAAATAACGATGCTGATTAAAACAAATGGCCACCAAATTCCCCAAAACATAAATCCAGCAAAGACCGTAAAATGATGGAGTAAAGTTGCCGAGTCATCAGGTAGTGGTAAAAGTACGGGGATAAACATCAACAACATATAAATCAAAATAATGACCCATTGTATAGACCATATGAATGTTTGATGTTTTGCTAACCAGTATCCCAAACGCGTGATTTTATCTTGCATGTGCGCTCGATCTCTTCCTCATTAAAAAATAAATGCCTAGCCAATAAGCACCATAGGCAATCACTGACATTAAAGAGGGTGTAGCTCGATAACCCATGAAGCTCGATAAGAGTGGTGCGAAAAAACCGCCATCGCTGATTAAAAAAGAAGTGTCCCAAATTTTATGATGCAGTGGACTGAGAATTCCCGATAAAATAAATCGATCGATAGCATTGAGCAGTAATCCACCGCCCAATAAAAGCAATAAGATTTCCGTCACTTTGAAGAAAAATCGCCACGAAAAAATCTTGTTACCTAGCTGCAATAAGCCAATAGTGGCTATGGCCAACAATAGCCCTAAACCACAAATACCCATCATTTTAAGTGTCGAGAACGTTTGCTTTCCAAAATCTAGTGCGTAAATAAAAATACTCGCTTCGCTCGCTTCTCTGGCCACAGCGATAGCGGCAAGCATCAAGATAGAGATGTTTCTCATGCGCGTTGAGGGGTTTTTTTCCAGAGACTGGTGCATGTTGCTTTTCAATGTCCTGCCATTCGTACGCATCCATTTCACCATATAAACAATCATGCCAACTGCGATGAAGGTCATTGTTCCTTGGAAAATATCGGCAGAATCCGGAGACAATATTTGATTGAAACGCGTTAATAAAAAGCCAATCATCACTGCAAACAGTACGCCAATCATCACGCCTAGCCATAAAAACAATAGTCCTGACCGACGCTGTTCTTTTTTGCCGAACATCAGCCAGCTATACACCACACCAACGACTAACAATGCTTCGACGCTTTCTCTCCACACAACAAACAAAATACCGGTTATATTGAGATGCGTAGGAGAGGATTGTGTTTTTGGCAGAATTTTTGCATTTTTTGTGGTTGCATCTTTTGCCGCTACTGTCAAAAATCCTGTTTTAGTGCGTGCATTAAAATCGTTAAAGAAAACATATTGTCCTGACATCAAGCCGACTTTGAATGTTTTGTCCGTGCCCGAATAAATTTCAGCAGAGGTATCTGTGTTTTCCAGTTCAACAGGTGCGCCTGTTTGGTTGATAATATGAATGACAAAAGGCGTATCTTCTGGAATGTGCTGAGGAGAAAAAGTGATGTTATTTTCAGTGACGATAGCGTTAATCATAATAGGCGCTTGTGTTTTCGCAAAAGCAACATTCGCCAATAAACATAATAAACTGAATAGAAAAACGCGTAATAAACTTTTAGTGCTTAGTATCAATGAATACATATCAAATATTCCTCAGTGTTGATGATTAGTAACCACCCAATTTTCCGACCCCACTCCACTTCATTAAATAACTTTGTTTGAAATGCCAATCGACGAATTCGGTGCCTAATACTTTGCTGTCCGTATCGGTATGCCAACCAAAATGAGGATCGGTATGCGCGTCAAAGGTCACGATATAAAATCCAGGCCCTGCTAACTTCACATTATCGCCATAATGCGTACCATCTGAAGCGGCCATTGGCATCAACATCCCATCGCTCATTAATGGTTTTAGATCGCCTATTTTTTGAATCGTATAATGAATGATTACATTTGGCAGCCAATCTCCTGGCGCAAATCCGCGAGATTTTAGACTTGTTTTTGCATGAATATCCATTTCTAGATGAATATCAGATTGCGCTCGAGGCCGCATCATTCCTGCAGGTGCCATCGTGATGGGTTGCAAAGAAACCGCGCCGACACTGAGCTGAGGAGGTATTGGTGTGTGGTTAGTCCATGAAAGCGTAGCGTGCGTAGTTTCTGCCAGTTTTTTGGCATTTTCTAACATTGTGGGACAGGCTGAATTAGCATTTTCATCTTGAGCTGTAGGCGTTTTTTGCGGTAAAACACACAAAGGCATTTCTGCTGCCATTGCAAACGAAGAAAAACAAACAGCGCATAGCCAGAGAATCACTGTTTTTTTCATAAAAATGGTCTCTTTTTAATTAAGAATGATTCTCATTCTATATTAAGTTTGTAGGATTAACAAGAAACCAGCATTGTAAGAGAGCGGTATCTTCTTAAAATCAGACGAGAATGCTAGCTGAAAGTCCAAGCTCCCATGGCTTGAGCATAGGGATTTGAACTGTATGGAATGGTTGCGTGAATTCTAAATAAAATTACGTCATAATGCTGTTTGGAAATGAACATTTTAAGTGATTAAAAAATATGAACAACCACACCACTCACGGACATTACATGAATCCCGTCAAGCATATTCATTTGATCGGTATCGGCGGCGCTGGCATGAGTGGCATTGCCGAAGTGTTGATTCATCAAGGATATCAGGTGACAGGTTCAGATCTCCATGAAAATGATTTAGTGAAACATCTTGCTGGATTGGGTGCAAAAATATTTCTTGAACATCGCGCTGAAAATATGATGGGTGCCGATGTGATCGTCGTATCGACGGCTATTTCTACAGAAAACCCAGAATGGATTGCTGCTAAAAAAGCCAATATTCCTATTATTCCTCGCGCACAAATGTTGGCTGATCTGATGCGCGCAAAACATGGTATTGCGATCGCAGGCACTCATGGTAAAACGACGACAACCAGTTTAATGGTGAGCGTCCTAACGGAAGCTGGATTAGACCCTACATTCGTGATTGGTGGTTTACTCAAAAGTTCAGGGACACATGCGTATTTAGGGAAGAGCCACTTTTTTGTGGCCGAAGCAGATGAAAGTGATGCTTCTTTTCTCCATCTGTATCCGGAATTTTCGATTGTCACCAATATTGATGCGGATCATATGAGTACGTATGGCAATGACTTTAATCAGTTAAAACAAGCATTTTTGCAATTTTTGCACCGATTGCCTTTTCACGGTTTAGCGGTTGTTTGTTTAGATGATCCGGTGATACAAGAAATTTTACCCGCTATCGCCAGACCCACATTGACCTATGGATTCCATGCGCAAGCCGATTTGCGTATTACGAATTATCAAGCTTTAGGTTTCCAAAGCCAATTTACTTTAAAACAAGCAAAAAAAAATCGCGAAATTTTTATCACGCTAAATTTACCCGGTGAGCATAACGCATTAAATACGGCAGCTGTTTGCGCTATCGCCATGAGTTTGGGGGTATCTGACATCGATATACAAACAGCATTAGAAAAATTCGCGGGCGTTGGGCGTCGCATGCAAATATACGGAGAATTATCCCCTGTTTTTTTAACGGCACAGAAAGTTGAAAAAAGACGGGTCTTGTTGATCGATGATTATGGTCATCACCCCCGAGAAATTGTGGCAACATGGTCCGCTATTCGGCAAGCATGGCCAGAAAGACGGTTAGTGGTGGTTTATCAGCCGCATCGTTACTCGCGAACACATGATTTATTTTCAGACTTTGTCAAAGCGTTATCTCAGCATGTTGATCAATTAATTTTACTGGATATTTACGCTGCTGGAGAAGACCCTCGGCCTGAAATTAATGGAGAGATTTTATGTGAGGCTGTTGAGAAAAAAAGCAAAAATAGACCGATTTTTGTGCCAAACATTGAAGATTTACCCAATATGCTCAGCCATGTACTGGCAGATGGAGATATTCTTTTGACGCAAGGCGCAGGGAATGTAGGGGCTATCGCGTCAAAATTAGCAGCAGAGTGGATGATGGCAACTCCCATCAATACCGCTCTTACTTGAAGGTACTGGTTTTTAAAACAAT
>JAURND010000102.1 GCA_030830425.1 Gammaproteobacteria bacterium | reverse complement strand
TTTGACAATTTTCTCGTGTGTAAAAACAACGAGACCCTGTTTGCTTGCCTGAAAAATTTTGCTCAAAATGTAGGAGAAAAATATGTATATTTATACGGTGCAAGTGGCGTAGGGATCAGTCACTTGCTTTATGCGGTATGTCATTCAGTGCAAACAGCTGGCGGCACAGCCATTTATATGCCGTTAAAAAATACAAATTTGTCACCAGATTTATTAGAAGGCGTTGAAAATTTAACGTTGGTTTGTTGGGATGATGTCGCATCTATTTCTCATGAATCAGCTCAAGCCTGGCAAGAAGCGTTGTTCCATGCTTACAATCGCGCTCAAACGACCAACGTTCGTTTGTTAGTCGCAGGTCACGCGCCGCCCAATCAAATTCAATGGCAATTAGCTGATTTAGGTTCTCGATTATCCTCTGGACTGGTTTTTGAGGTTCATGAATTATCAGACTCAGAAAAAATCACAGTCCTGCAGGAGCGCGCTAAAAAAAGAGGACTTGAGTTGTCAAATGAAGTCGGCATTTATTTATTGAAGCATTATCCTCGTGACATGCATCACTTGTTCGCCGCTTTAAATAAATTAGATGAGTTTTCCCTGATTACGCAACGTCGCTTAACGATTCCATTTGTAAAAGCGATATTGGCACGAGTATTGGATTGATCTATTTTCTGGTTCAATGCGCAATACGACGCCCAGCGACATCTCCCCTAATATCTCATTCCCGCGCAGGCGGGAACGACACCTATTTTCTTAGTATTGACTAAATAATGTTTTTAATTGTGGGTGGCAAAAACTGCGGAATCGGGTTTAAAGCCGCTACTATTTTTTCCATTTCCATTGAGCGCGAACCTTTAATGAGTATGTTCATGGGGCTAACTAAGCGCGTTTTTAACAATGCGATCAATGCAGCTTGATCTGTAAAATGTTTAGCCTGATCACCAAAGCCATTTGCACAAAACTGACTGGCATCTCCATAGGTCAACAAAAGATCAACGCCCGCCTGTTTTGCTTTTTCCCCGATTTGAAAATGAGCAGCTTCTGTTTGCTCACCTAATTCTTTCATATCCCCCAAGACTAAAATCTTTTTGCCAGATTGAGTGGCTAATGTATCAATAGCCGCCATGACAGATAAAGGATTGGCATTATAAGAATCATCGATTAGATAAATATCATCGCCTATCTCGTGGATATTTAAGCGTTTTTGAACGGCACTGACTTTTTCTAACCCTGCTTGAATAGCATTTAATGGAATGTGCACAGCAAACGCGGCTGCAGCGGCTGCAAGTGCGTTACTGATATTATGGCGCCCCAGTAGCGGCAGATGAATACGTGTTTTTCCTTGAGGGGTGACCAATATAAATTGCGAAGTGTTATCTGTATTCAGACTAATTTCTTGAGCATAAACATCAACGGGTTTTGATAGGCTAAATCGTAGGATTGTTGGTTTTTTCGCTTCAACGTTTTCTGTTGATCCCAAAGAAAATTGCGCAGCGATCATGGCTTCCCAATCGGTTAAATGGGGATCATCCGCATTTAAAATGGCAATGCCATTTGGCGCCAAGCCTTGAAAAATCTCACCTTTGGCTTTGCATACGCCCGCGACATCACCAAAACCATCCAGATGTGCTTCAGCCGCATTGATAATCAGTGCGACGTCAGGTTTAACGATGTGCGTGAGATCAGCAATTTCGCCAAAATGATTGGCGCCTATTTCAATGACTGCATATTGATGCTGTGCGTTTAAGCGTAACACAGTGAGTGGTACGCCGATGTGATTGTTGAAGCTACTTTCGCTAAATAACGTAGGGGCGCATTCACTTAAAATACTGGCAATTAAAGCGCGCGTGCTTGTTTTCCCACAACTGCCGGTTACACCAATGATTGGAATGTTGAATTGTGCGCGATGAGCGGCTGCTAATATCCCCATCGCTTTGATCGTATTGTCTACGCGCAAATAGGGCAGTGTTGTGTCGCATGCGCGATCAATCATGATGGCTGCTGCTTTTTTTTCAGCAGCTTGAGCGATAAAATGATGGCCATCAAAGTGAGGTCCTGAAATGGCCACAAATAAATCGTTGGGTTGTATTGTGCGAGTATCTGAACTGACACCCGTAAAAACAATAGACCCAAATGAAGGGGATAAATCGACGTTTAATAAGTTTGCAGCAATGGAAAGTTTCATGGGGTAATCTGTGTTCGTCTCACTTCAATGTTAGAAAAATGAGGGGGTTTTTCGCAAAGCGTCCCGATGAAGATCGGGACCATATTGCCCCCTTAAATTCAGTAGGTATGGTGCTCGTGTCAAAAAAATTAAATCCCAAAAAGTTCTCACGCGCTATATAAGAGCGGAATGCCAGCTTTGCATTAATGCTTTTTTTACCACATCCGTATCGCTGAAAGGAATTTGGATATCACCGATTTGTTGATAAGTTTCATGACCTTTTCCTGCAACCAAAACAATATCGCCAATGTTAGCCAGTTGAATGGTTTGTGTAATTGCTTTTGCGCGATCATGTATAACCTGTACGGCAGATGGATGTTTAAAGCCTTGTCGTATTTCTGTCACAATCGATTGCGGGTATTCAAAGCGTGGATTATCATCGGTAACAACAACATGATCGCTATAAGATTCTGCAATACGAGCCATTTGTGGACGTTTCCCCTTATCGCGATTTCCGCCGCAACCAAAAATACACCATATTTTTTTGTCACTATGTTCACGCAGTGCGCTCAAGGCTTTTTCTAAGGCATCGGGGGTATGTGCATAATCGATAATCACCAGTGGGCTATTTTTTCCGCCAAACTGTTGCATGCGTCCAGGTACATTTGATAACGCGGATAATGACGTTAATACCTGTTTAAACGAAAAACCTAATGCGCATAATGTTGTAAGCACAGCCATTAAATTGCTGACATTAAATCGCCCTAACAAAGTGCTGTGTAATTCACCATTTCCCCAGATAGAAGCAATATTCGCTGAAAACCCCTTTGG
>JAURND010000101.1 GCA_030830425.1 Gammaproteobacteria bacterium | reverse complement strand
GTACTTCTTTCCCGTCATCTTCTCGATCTCCGAAAAGATCGGGGCAAACACGTCGCTCGCATAGTTGGAACGGTCTTTTTTGAATTCCTTGAAACCGTCCGAAACGGCAAAAATCACCGCCACCCGCTCCAATCCCATTCCCGTGTCCACATGCCGTTCAGGCAATGGCTTAAACTTCCCGCCCGGCTCAGCATTGAACTGGATGAAGACCAGATTCCAGATTTCCAGACAGCGCGGATCACCCTGATTGACCAGCTTACCCTTCGTCTTTCCTTCCGGCGTCAGATCCACATGCACCTCAGAGCACGGCCCGCACGGACCCGTCTCTCCCATCATCCAAAAATTGTCTTTTTCATCGCAACGAGAAAATCGTTGGGGATTAATTTTTATTGCTTTTAGCCAAATATCAGCAGCTTCGTCATCTTCTCTAAATACGGTCACCCATAATTTTTCAGGGGGTATTTTTAAAACGCCGGTTAAGAATGTCCAGGCAAATTGAATGGCTTGGGTTTTAAAATAATCACCAAAACTAAAGTTACCTAACATCTCAAAAAAAGTATGATGGCGAGCGGTATAACCGACGTTTTCCAGATCATTATGTTTCCCACCTGCTCTTACGCAACGTTGCGCGCTAGCTGCTCTGGTATAGGGGCGAGATTCTTGTCCTAGAAAAATATCTTTAAATTGGACCATGCCTGCATTGGTAAAGAGTAGCGTGGGATCATTAGCAGGCACTAGTGAGCTACTTGGCACAATGGTGTGCTCGTGTTGTTGAAAAAAATCTAAGAATGCTTGGCGGAGTTCGTTGGTGTTCATGGTTTGTTTTCTTGTATACTGCTCGTACTTGAATATGAGCATTTTTATGTGTCTGCTTTTTTGATACGAGCCGTATTATCTGTTTGAATTTAAGGGGACATGGATCCCGACCTTCGTCGGGACGCTTCGCGAAAAAACCCCTGGTTTTGTCTCACATTGAAGTGAGACGGGTATAGAATTCTTTTCAGCCTATTGTTTTAAACCAGCACCTTCAAGTCAGAGCGACATAAAGACTTGTATCTGCTCGAATGTAAACCCTCGGGATTGCAAAAAGCGGATATTTCTAGCATGTGCTTTGATATCTATTTTTGCGGATACCCGTTTTTTACTCCACTTGTTCGTCAGTTGCATTTGCCAAAAATCAGGATTCATCGGTACAACTTGTTGAATCATTGCTTGAGATACCCCTTTGTCACGTAATCGCATCTGTATTTTCAACATGCCATCACCGCGCGCTATGCAAGTTCTGACATAACTTTCTGAAAACCGTAAATCACTCTGCCAATCTTTTTCAACGCATTGATCTAATACCGTTTCAATCAAGTCGACAGAGAATGCTTTCTTGAGTAACTTATGAGTGAGTTCAACACGAGAATGCTCGCGCCTTGCTAATAAACGCAAGGCGACAGCTTTAACCGTATTTAAATCATTTAAAAACACGGTATTATTCCGATAACAATTCTTCTTCAGTCGGCACAGGCGGTTTATTAGCCGAGTTATTATATAGCGAATTGGCTAAAACCTGCTTTTCAATTTCAGCGGCAATAGTCGGATTTTCTCTTAAAAACTGACAAGCATTTTCTTTGCCTTGACCGATTTTTTTGGTACCGTAACTATACCAAGTACCTGATTTTTCAATCAAATTGTGTGATACGCCTAATTCAACCAGTTCACCGACTCGTGAAATCCCTTGTCCGTATAAAATATCAAATTCAGCCTGTTTAAATGGTGGCGCTACTTTATTTTTAACGACTTTGACGCGAGTTTCACTGCCTAAAACTTCATCGCCTTTTTTGATGGCACCGGTACGACGAATATCCAAACGGACAGAGGCATAAAATTTCAGTGCATTTCCACCTGTGGTTGTTTCAGGACTACCAAACATCACGCCAATCTTCATGCGGATTTGGTTGATAAAAATTACCATGGCGTTGGAGCGTTTGATATTTGCGGTGAGTTTTCGCAACGCTTGAGACATCAAGCGCGCTTGTAATCCCATGTGTTGATCACCCATTTCACCTTCGATTTCAGCTTTGGGTGTTAATGCCGCTACTGAATCCACGACAACTAAATCAACGGCACCCGAACGTACAAACATGTCTGTAATTTCTAAGGCTTGCTCCCCAGTATCTGGTTGAGAAATCAACAAATCACTGACTTTTACGCCTAATTTTTCCGCATATTGGGGGTCTAGGGCATGTTCAGCATCGACAAAAACTGCTGTACCACCCAATTTTTGACACTGCGCAATGACTTGAAGGGTTAACGTAGTTTTACCTGAAGATTCTGGACCAAAAATTTCAATCACTCGTCCACGGGGCAAACCACCGATGCCTAATGCAATATCTAACCCCAAAGAACCGGTTGGAATGATTTCAATATTCTCTAGGGCCCCTGCATCGCCTAGACGCATGACTGATCCTTTTCCAAATTGACGTTCTATTTGACCTAATGCTGCTGTTAATGCTTTTTTCTTTTGATCATCCATCGTTAGTTTCTCTCTATAGGTAGGTTTTAAATACAGCGACAAGACTTCTGGTTTACCCCTCATCCGCCCTACGGGCACCTTCTCCCCACAAGTGGAGAAGGGAATACGGTGTTTATCTGCCCTATGGGCAGCTT
>JAURND010000100.1 GCA_030830425.1 Gammaproteobacteria bacterium | reverse complement strand
TCAAGCCGATATGATCATTCATACTTCGCTTAAATCACTGAAAGATTTAGGTGATGACGTGACTGAAGAAGAATGCCAGAAAATAGAAGCGGCAGTTGAAGTGCTTAAAGAAGCCTTAAAGACAGATGATAAAGCATCTATAGAAGCCAAGATGAAAACACTGACTGAAGCAGCTGGTCCAATGGCTGAACGTGTTTATGCCAAAAAAGGCGCGGCAGCTCAAGGGCATGCTCAAACCAATGCGGATAATAGCGGTTCGAGTAGCGCCGGTTCTCATGGTGCTTACGATGGTGCTTCTGAAGGAAAAAGTGGCCAAACGGGTGATGTCGTTGATGCTGAATTTGAAGAAGTGAACGAAGATGAGCGGAAGTAAATACTCAATTTAGCTTGAATGAATGTAACTATTCACCACCATACAAAGACTGGCATAAACGGTCAGATTTTAGTCAAGTCTGGTGTAAAAAATGGCCGAAAAAGCGCAGCATATATGTATATGTGAGCATTTTAAGGGAATTTTTTCCGCCAAAATTGGCAAAACGCGAAGCGTCCCGGCGAAAGCCGGGATCCACTGCTTCTACCTAATTATGCTGAATGGTTACGAATGAATAGGGTCTTTCAATAGACCCTATTGGGTCATGCACATACAGTACAATAAAAAAATGGCAGAACAAGATTATTATGAAGTTTTAGATGTTTCTCGTACAGCTAGTGAAGATGAGATTAAAAAAGCTTATCGCAAATTGGCGATGAAGTATCACCCCGATCGCAATCAGCAAAATAAAGCATCCGCTGAAGAAAAATTCAAGCAAATTGGAAAAGCTTATGAAGTATTAAGCGACTCATCTAAGCGAGCGCGTTATGACCAATTTGGTCATCAAGGTGTAGACGCTTCGATGGGTGGCGGTAGCCAAGGTTTTGATTTTAGCGATTTAGGCGAAGTGTTTGGTGATATTTTTGGACAAGGCAGAGGACGTCAACGTGGTCCGCAACGGGGTGCTGATCTGATTTATCACCTAGAGTTGAGTCTTGAAAATGCCGTACATGGAAAGACAGTAAAAATACAAATCCCCACGTGGATCGGTTGTACAGAATGCCAAGAGACCGGTGCTAGAAAAGGCACTCAACCGATCACCTGTAGCACTTGTAATGGCCAAGGGCAAGTTCATATACAGCAAGGATTTTTTTCTGTTGCGCAAACCTGCCCTGCATGTCGAGGCCATGGTCGCGTCATTCGTGATCCTTGTCTAAAATGTAGAGGACAAGGTAGAGTTCAGCAAGAAAAAACATTATCCGTTAAAGTACCCGCCGGTATGGATGACGGAGATAGGATACGCCTTCAAGGCGAAGGGGAAGCAGGCCCTAAAGGTTCTATGCCGGGTGATTTATATGTGCAGATGACGATTAAACCGCATCCTATTTTTAAACGTCAACATCATGATTTATATTGTGAGATCCCCCTCAATTTTATCACTGCTGCATTAGGGGGTGAAATTGAAGTGCCTACATTAGAAGGACAGGTGAAGCTCAAAATTCCTGCCGAAACTCAAACCGATAAACTATTTCGCTTAAGAGGTAAAGGCGTACATTCGGTTAGAGATGGCCGAAAAGGAGACTTATTCTGCAAGGTCACTGTGGAAGTTCCTGTCAATTTATCTCGCGAACAAAAAGAAGTTTTAAAACAATTTGGTGACTCTTTAGCAAAAGATGGTGACAAGCACAGCCCACGATCTAAAACTTGGTTTGATAGTATGAAACGTTTTTTTGAGGGATTGACCTTGTAAAAATGGCTAGCTAATTTTTAGTACCTGATCGAGATTGCTTAATTTTGCAATCTCGAATAACGGGGGAGGGAGTTTTGAAAAATGCAGCGGCTTGCCTAATTTTTTTGCATCTCTGGTCCAAGCCGTCAATAAAGCCAGTACTGTACTATCTCCAGTGATCATGTATTCCAAATTAATCACAGGTTTTTCTATTTGTTCGATCAATATTGTACCTGCTTGGCGTAAGCGAACAATGTTATCGATGTTAACGACACCCACCACATCTAAATGATGCGTCTTTGCATTCAATCGAATATTCGCAGACATCAGCCTATCGCTCATTTTGCTTATGCAATTGCTGTATTAACGTTGCTAAGCCTTGCGAACGCAATACATCGATAAATTGCGAATGGTAATTTTCAACAATGCTTACACCTTCTACACTAAAATCATAGATCTTCCATTCCCCAGCGCTTAAGTCTAGCCGATAAGAAACTGATACGGTGCCGCCGTTATTTTGATCAATGACGCTGTTGACCTGCACATGATTACCCGATGCCCCTTGTCGAACCGGAAAAAATCGAATTTTCTCATGGGAATAAGAAGAAAGTGCGCTGGAATAAGTGCGTGTTATAAATTGCGTAAACTCGCTTTCAAATTGGCTTTTTTGAGCAGCAGATGCATTAGCCCAATATTTCCCAACGATCAGTTGAGACATTAATGCTAAATTGACATGCGGTAATAGCATCTTTTTGAGAAGGCTATACAGTACTTGATCATTACGGTTTTGAGTTTTCTTTAATTCGCCCAATAATTGATCAGACATATTCTGTAACATATCCGTCGGATTTGAAGCGGCATAAACTTGAACGCTGAATAAAATGACGAAAGATAGCAAGATAGACTTTAATAAATGTTTTTTTGGCATCATGTGTTTTTTAGTGATTATTTGCATGTTTAGTGGAATGCGTATATTCAGGAATTGGATCTGGGTCAAAATGCGCTATCGCTGAACGAATTATTCTGTCGGTTTTTTATTTTGAAGGCCATATAAAAATTGGCCAATTAATTTTTCTAAAATGACGGCAGAATTTGTGGTTTCAATTACGCCACCATTATTCAGAAATGTATCGGCATAACCTGGCGATAAGTTGATGTAATTAGATCCGAGTAACCCCTGTGTATAAATACTGGCAGCGGTATCTGTTGGTAATTTAATTTTATTTTTATCGATGAGCAGAGTGACTATGGCCCGAAAGTCATTTTGATTTAACTGAATATTGGCGACCTCGCCTACGCTCACACCTGCAACCATGATAGGCGCTCGTATTTTTAATCCGCCGATATTATCAAAGGCTGCGGTAATTTTTTCATAATTAGATTTACCCG
>JAURND010000099.1 GCA_030830425.1 Gammaproteobacteria bacterium | reverse complement strand
GACCCTATGTTCAGCTAAAGCATCGCGCTGCATGGTTCTATTGAGCTGCTCTTCTGCTGATGTATCGACGACTAGGATACGGTTCACGAGTGATTGGGATTCAGATATTTCTGCTAACAGAGGAATGGCCACTATACAATAAGGAGATTTCAAATTTGAGATGCGTTTTTTTATTTCTTGAGTGATGATGGGATGCAGTAAATTCTCTAACCATTTTTTTTCTGAGGGACTTTCAAAAATTCGGGCTTGTAATTTTCCGCGATTTAATCGACTGACGCTCTTCTCTAAAGAGGAGTATGGATTATTTTCTTGCGTCATTTTTTGAGGATGAACCAGTTTTTGATCGCGGTCTGATATCTCTAATCCAAAGCGTGTAACGATTTTTTCTCTTATCTTTGTATTGTCGGTGAGTATTTCTCGGGCGATCGCATCGGCATCAATGATAGGGGCACCGAGTGCTGCAAACAAGTTTGTAACAGTTGTTTTGCCGCTGCCGATCCCGCCGGTTAATCCAATAATTAACATGAGTTATTTTTAAGTCATGAGGGGGGGTTGTTATCGCGCACAGAAAATGGATCTCGGTCTTTATGGGGGTGTTTTCCGTAATCGCCTGTTTTTTTAAGCCAAAAAAATAAAATTCGTTATTTTTAAGTTGCACCAGCATAGCTAGGCACAAAGCTGCTTCGAAAAAACATCACGAAAAATCCAGCTAAAATGAGATACGGCCCAAACGCCAAGGGTTTTTGTAATGACTGAGGGTCTTTGATCATGCGCAATAATCCGACCAAAAGCCCTAAAAATGAAGCGAATGAAATCAGGAATAGTAAAGGTGTAATTCCCCACCAGGCGCCAAATAAGGCAAATAACTTAATATCGCCATCGCCAATACCCGCTGATCCACGACAATATTTAAATGAAATGGCGACTGACTTCAAGCTTAAATAAGCCGTCATTGCGCCCCAGATCGCATCAGAAGTCAAGACAAACCAATGCAGCGAATTACAAAACAGACCCATCCATAATAACGACAAGGTAAGGCAATCGGGCAACAAATAATGCCTAAAATCCATATATAACAACAATACAAGACCGAAGCTTAATATTGTATTGGCCAGTGCGACCCAAGTGAAACCAAAGTTATGGATAATGATACCAGTAAGGCAAGTGCAGATGCCTATAAAGCTGACTCGATGATAGGTATTTGCTTGGGTTGGTTGCTCCAGTGATGATGCAAAGTCCCCGATAAGCGTTTCTGGAATATGCGTTAACAATGTGGACAAAGGGATGCTCACTAAGCATGCGAATATGATTGCGCCAAAAAGCAACCAATTTGAATGTGCGATAAAAAAAATCATGCTTGTTCTTATAAAATTGAGCCTAATTTAAAAATAGGCAAGTACATAGAGATCACTAAAATACCGACTAACGCGCATAAAATAATCATGAGGGTAGGCTCTAGTAATTGAATGAATTGTTGAATGTCATGATTGACCTTATCTTCGAAATAGTGTCCCACTTTTTTTAACATAAAATCCAATTGCCCTGATTCTTCTCCTATCGAAACCATTTGAATAATTTTAACCGGAAATAAATTTGTTTTGTTTAATGCCGTATTGAAGGGTTCTCCATTTTTGATTTGTTCATGAACAGCCATAAATGCACCGGTATATATAGGATTTTCAGCGACAGATGCGGTTATTTTTAAGGCTTCCATGAGAGGAAGTCCTGATGCCAATAAAGTAGAGAGTGTGCTAAAGCAGCGTGAAAATATAGAAGCCAATAAGATTTTTCCAATCACAGGAATTTTTAAAGACAAAGAATCTAAAAAAGCATGCCATTTTTGAAAATGGCGACTACTCATTTTAAGCAGAAAATAAATTAAGCTGGGGAGGATCAATAGCGTGATAGCATGATTCTGGATAGCTTCAGACAAATGAATCATCATTTGCGTCAACAGCGGCAATCGCGCGCCTACATTGTCAAATAAATGTTTAAATTGCGGAATCACAAAAATTAACATGGCACAGCTCACGCAAATCGCGACAACTAAAACAATACAAGGGTAAACAAAGGCTTTTTTGATGTTTTTTTGCATGGCTTGTGTTTTTTCGCGATGCTCCACAATTTCTTTTAAAGCATGCTCTAGATTGCCGGACTGTTCGCCTGCATAAATTAAATTAAACGCAAGCGTGTTAAAATAATCAGATTTTGTTTTGAGCGCTTCGCTGAATAATTGACCATTTTCCAGTTGTTGGCTTAAATCGTTAACTAAGGCTTTCATGGCTATTTTACGGGTGCTATTTGAAATTACGCGTAAAGCAGCAGCTAATGGAATGCCGGCAGAAATGAGTATTGAGAATTCGCTTAGCATTTCTGTGATATCGATATGGCTAATCTTGTTTGTGATAGAAAAAAATGAAAAATCCAGTCCCCTTTTTATTTCCAGCACAGTAATATGTTTTGCTTTTAGCGCACTTTTAACGGTTTTTTTGTTTTTAGCGAATAGATGGCCCTTTGATTGAAACCCCTCAGTATTGACTCCCCGCCAGAAAAATTTTTTTAATGTTTGCTGAGACATCAGATAAGCACCCTCTGGACTTCTTCTAAACTAGTGATACCGCTCTTTGCTTTGTTTAATCCCGACTCATAAAGATTGATCATGCCGATTTTTTTTACATAATTGGCAATATCGTCAATGGGATTTGCTTGTATAATCATGCTCGCTATTTCTGGTAATAGGGGTAAAAATTCAAAAACAGCAATGCGACCTGAATAGCCATTGATACAGTGATCACAGTGAATGCCAATTGAATTTGATTTTTTTTCGCCTTTGCAGTGTATGCAAAGCTTTCTGACGAGTCGCTGAGCAATAATTAATTGAACAGAATGAGCAATATTAAATGGAGATATCCCTAGCATAAAAAGACGAGTGAGTGCTTCAATTGCGCTATTTGTGTGTAAGGTTGAGAAAACAAGATGCCCTGTTTGAGCTGCTTTTATGGCTGTTTCAGCAGTTTCTTGGTCTCTGATTTCTCCAATCATGAGTATGTCTGGATCCTGTCTTAAAAAGGTTCTTAATATTTTCGAGAAGGATAAATCAATTTTTGAATCAACATGAACTTGCTGGATACCCGGCAATGTGATTTCAACGGGATCTTCTGCCGTGCAAATGTTTTTCTCTAAACTATTTAAGCAATTTAGCGCACTGTACAGTGTTAATGTTTTCCCGCTACCTGTTGGGCCGGTTACTAAAATCATCCCCTGTGGTTTCTGAATACTGCTCAGAAAAATAGATTTTTGCGTCTCATCTAAACCAAGGTCATCAATATTCAATGATTGATTTCCAGCATCTAAAATTCTAACCACTGTTTTTTCGCCAAACAAAGTGGGGCACACGCTGATTCGACAATCTTTGAGGTTCTTAGGTGTGATGTCGAAAGTAAAACGCCCATCTTGGGGTAGTCGGCGTTCAGCGACATCTAGACGGGCCATGATTTTTAATCTAGCGGTAATGCGACTCCCTAAAGTCAGTGGTAATTGGGTCACTTTGTGTAATAAGCCGTCTAATCTAAAACGAATCCTGTAGGCTGTTCTATAGGGTTCTATGTGAATATCAGATACATTTTTTTTGATGGCATCTTTGAGCAAATGTGCGACCCAGTTGATAATGAGAACATCGCTTTCTGTAGACGCGTGATCTAATGAAAAATCTGAAAATTGCTGATATTGAGCATGATTTAAATAATTTTCTATTTGCATATTTAGCTTGTCCCAAGCTACAACAACCGGATGCACTTTTAGGTCAGTATGGAATTTTATTTCATGGATATGTGCTAAATGCGAGGGATCTGTGATTGCAACGTATAAGGTTTGTGTTTGAATAAATAAAGGCAATATTTGATGTTGTCGAATAAAATTAGTGTCGATTAAGTTTTGGGCAATCTCGAATGAGGGTTGATTGAGATCGAAAAAAGGGAGCTCAAGATATTCTGCCAATTTTTCTGCGATAAATTTTGCATCTAGTGTGGATTGCTTTAAAAGCGCTTCTATAATAGATAAATTCTTTTCCTGGGCATGACGAGTTGCGCCTAATATTTCACTTTCCGTTACCATGCCGGCGCGTAATAGCCACGTCAAAAAAGAATCATGAGAGGCTAAAAAAGGTTTTGTAAAAGAAGTGTCGACTTTCAAATTGGGTCCTTTGATTCTCTTTTTTATGTTCCGCTCGCTTGCTGCCCGGCTTTCGGGGTGTAAGCGTCGCTTTGGCTGCTGCCCGCATAAGCTTTTTTGTGCAAGTAAAATATGCCTATTTCGCCTCAAGATGCTGGTTTTTTCATTGTTGAAGCAAGCTAAAAACATCAGGTTTTCGCGAAGCATTCCGGTGAAGATCGGAGCCCATTTCTCCTTCCAATTCAACAGGTGTTAGTGCTCTTGGCAATAGCATGCTTTGTGGTATATGGCTTTAAATTTGGCCGCCTTCAGGTTCGAGTCGTGCGCGCTATAAAGTAAACTCCCCAAGCTTGGTGATTGCAATACCGTAAAACCTTTCTTATACTTTGGGTTCTATCGCCGAAGTAGCTCAGTTGGTAGAGCAACGCATTCGTAATGCGTGGGTCGGGGGTTCGATTCCCTCCTTCGGCACCAGTAGCTTTAAGGGGTTGGCGTTTTTTTCTCCCCAAAAGCCTAAAAATACAAGCTAAATCGCAAAAAGACGCAAAAAAAATCGTTATTAAAAATGCTTAAATGGCGAGAGTTTTCGAAATATACCGCTCTTACTTGAAAGGACTGGTTTTTAAAATACGGGACTAAAGAAAATGCTATTGGGGTAAGAGCGGTATAACCTATTGAGTTTAAGGGAGCAGAAGAATACGCCGCCCCTTAAAAAACCCCCTGGTTTTGTCTCACTTTCAGGGAGAACGAGTATATACGGCGTCTAATCGAAAGTGATGTATTTAAAAAACGCTATTGGCAAGATGGGTATAATTTCTTAAGTTTAAGTGAGAATGGGGGGTAATCCCCGCCAGAAGCTCCCTGATTTTGTCTCGTTTCAAAGATTCAAAAAACAGTATCTTTAAGTAAAACGCCTATAAAACAAAAGATTTTTCGAGAAAACTGTTCGTAAAAACAACTGAATAATTAATAAAGCAAAAATATAACAAATAAACTGTTGACTTCTTTTTTAAAACAGATACAATTGCATTCCTCTTAACGAGAAAGAAGATTTACAAAAAACTTCAACTTATTTACCAATAAGTTTTAGTAATAAAAATCTTTCAGCTATTTAAAATTTTAAACAGCCAAAAAAAGTAATTTGTGTGGGTGTTTGCGTTGATGCATTAAGTATCATTATTTAAAGCTCGACGTAAGACCTCATAATTCTTTATGAGTGATTAACTAGAGCCAATTTTATCCAATTAAATTTGGAAAAGAAATCATCAAAAACAAAGCAATTTGTTTAGATGGTTTCTATATCAAAATCTTCAATTGAAGAGTTTGATCCTGGCTCAGATTGAACGCTGGCGGCATGCCTAACACATGCAAGTCGAACG
>JAURND010000098.1 GCA_030830425.1 Gammaproteobacteria bacterium | reverse complement strand
CCGGCTCCACCACCGGTTAGCTGTGCGCCTTGTGCGCTAGCAATATCATTGATGAATCCAACACCCAAATCAGCATTGTATTGCCCAAAGTTAAATTTATAAGACGCATCTGTTCCCCAATTATTGATTTGGTTGTTGCTGAAACTGGTTGTTGGGCCACCATTAAAGGCATAAACAGAAGTATTAAACCCATCTTTGACGAAACCCAATTCCGCGGCACGAACAATGGCTCTGCCTAACACTTTGGTGGTTGAATTCGTTAATGTCCAACCGCCATAAGTACCAAAGGGTGCATACATTTGACCGACATTGAAATAAACCGGTGACTGATTTAAGTTGCCTAATGTAATATAGCCACGATTTAAAAAGAGATTAGAGTTATTGATTGGATTGCCGGAACCCTGCAAAACCTGGTTCAGCGATGCGTTATTATAATCGATGATAAAAACACCGTTTACCCACGGGCTTGCTTGGGTCAGCACTTCTAATTCGGCGGTCACCAGATCAATATTATTGGTATTTGTACCTACGTAAGGATTTTGCAAGCTGGCTTGCGCCTCTAATTTTCCACCAAGCATAACTTGTGGTCGATCATCCCCGGGCAGGTTATGTGTTTTTTCTTGATCTTCCAGTGCTTTGCGCTGTTGTAAATAAAATAATCCTTGAGCCATGCCGGATTGATATGAAAGAAAACCAGAAGGATCTAAGTCTAGTGAATGAGAAGGTAGTGAAACATTCAGCACAGGAGACGCAACAAATCGCTGAATACCCAAAAATGTGTTAGATGGCACAATTTTATTTGCTTGCTGAGTACTGTTATTTACTGTAGAAGCAGCTTGAGATTCGGAGGCAGAAGGCTGAGATTTTTTGATTTTTGTTTGCTTGACTTGTCGTAACTCAGCTTTAAGCATTCTGATTTCTTTTTCTAGATCTGCAGTTTGGTTGTTGATTTTTTGTATCGCTTTTTGCAGATCTAATTCTGAACTTGGGGGTTCTGAAGCGGCTAAACCTGTTGTTGCTTTTAATAAGCAGCATGCTATCGAAAATGCCAATAGTTTTTTATGTTTCATGATCATCTATTTCCTTTTAATGATTGTTTTTTTGAATGTTCACTTAGCTTTAATATGGGCCTTTAGTGTTGAAAATTTGCTGTGCAAAAAACACTCAAAACCAAGTAGGCGCGAATTTTACTCATAAAAAAGATAATAACACAAGCGTGCTGTGTCATCATGAGATGATCAGTTCTCGCACGCAAACAGCATTTTCTTTAGCAGCTGTATTTTAAAAATCATTTAAAAATTCTCACATTCAAGTACGAGTAGTATATGAACCATAAAAATCCACCATCCGTCGTATTAGCTACTCGCAATGTCGGTAAAATTCGAGAATTTAGCGAAATTTTAGGCAATGCGCATTTGTCGATGATCAGTCAAGTTGATTTGGAAATCTCAGCAGTTGAAGAAACTGGATTAAGCTTCGTAGAAAATGCGATTATCAAAGCGCGTCATGCTGCATTGCATAGTGGGTTACCTGCGCTTGGAGAAGATTCAGGATTGGAAGTAGATATGCTAAACGGTGCGCCTGGCATTTATTCAGCCAGATATGCTGCTTGTAATGATTTGTCAAAACCATTGGATGCAGAGAATAATAGAAAACTATTGCGTGAATTGATGGCTGCTACAACAGAAGAAGAGCGTACCGCCAGATTTCAATGCGTGCTGGTTTTATTAAAACATGATCACGATCCTAGTCCGCTCATTTTTCAGGGCACTTGGGAGGGTTGTATTTTATTTTCACCTCAAGGAGAAAATGGTTTTGGTTATGATCCACTTTTTTATGTGCCAACACACAAAGTCAGCGCAGCAGAATTGCCGCCAATGATTAAAAATCAGATTAGTCATCGCGCCATCGCTATTAAAAAATTAATTCAACAGTTATATACTGCTCGTACTTGAAAGTGAGCATCTTTATGTGTCTGCTTTTTTGATACGAGCAGTATCATCTATTTGAATTTAAGGGGGCATGTATCCGGGCCTTCGAAAGGACGCTGCGAAAACTCCCTGGTTTTGTTTTATTTGAAGAATGCAAAAAACAACACCTTGAAGTGAAATAGGTATAGATAAATCAGTTGGTTACGTGATGCTATTGAAACAGTAATTTTTACCAAAGAAAAAACGCATGATAATAAAAAGCCAGAGATTAAAAGATGAGCAGTATATGCGCAGCATATTTCAGCATCCGATCCATTTTATTGCTTTTGGTTTTGGTAGCGGCTTATTGCCTAAGGGGCCTGGTACTTGGGGAACTATTGCCGCGATCCCGATTTATTTGTTGATTGCGCAGCTACCTGTTTGGCTGTATGTCTTGGTGACTTTGCTGTGTATTTTGTTCGCCATTTATAGTTGTGAAGTGACCGCCAAAGATTTAGGTGTGCACGATTATCCGGGTATTGTGATTGATGAAATTGTGGGTTTTTTATTGACGATGACTGCGATGCCAAAAACAGGGCTTTCTATTGCCACGGGTTTTGTTTTATTTCGCTTATTTGATATCTGGAAACCTTGGCCGATTCGTTGGATAGACAAACAGGTTCAAGGGGGATTTGGCATAGTGCTCGACGATTTGCTCGCCGCTGTTTTTGCTTGGGTGGTTTTTCAGGTGTTAGTGTATGGTTGGATGCTTTATGAATCACTCATGTAGCAACGCTTACTTAAATAGACAAAAGTTACTGAAACAGACATGATGACCAAAAGCCATCATGCCTGGAAAGTTGATGACTTCAAGTCTCAGTTGGTTTGGGTGGGGGATTCCCTTTAGGTTTTGGCCCTACATAAATGCAGCTGGGGCGTATCAATCGGTTATTTGCAGCTTGTTCTAAAATATGCGCCGACCAACCCCCAATGCGGCTTAGGCAAAATGTGGGCGTATAGAGATCTTTAGGCATTTTAATTGTTCTGAAAATACCAGAAGCCCAAAATTCTAAATTAGGATATAAATTTTTCCCTGGCTTAAATGCTTTTAATAATTCAATTGCCACTTTTTCAACAACTAGGCTCAAGTTTAAAAATTTATCTTGATCGGCATGCTGTTTGATAATTTCTTTTAATGCAGCTGCGCGTGGATCGTATACTTTATAAACGCGATGGCCAAACCCCATTAACCGTTTATCTTGTTCTAATTGAGATCTTAGCCAAGGTTCAACATTCGCTTCCGTGCCAATTTGATCGAGCATATCATCCACAAAAGAAGGCGTTCCGCCATGTAATGGACCAATTAATGCGCTAATCGCACCTACGATGGCTGAAATAAAATCAGCTTGCGTAGAGGTCACGACTCTCGCGGTAAACGTAGAGGCATTCATGTCATGATCCGCTGAGAGCATCCAGTATGCATCTAATGCGCTGATATCTACGATTGTCGGGGTCGTACCATGTAGCATATATAAGTAATTGGCAGCATGGCTTAATTCGGGATTAGGTTCGCGTTCCGGTAATCCGTGAATCAGGTTGTGATGATAAGTTAAGATGGTTGGTGCTTTGGCTAAAATTTCAATCGCTTGATCGTAAGTAGGTGGCCAGTTGTCACCTGGTACGGTTATGGCAGAAATTACAGTTCTGAGCATAGCCATGGGCGTAATTTGTTTAGGTAGCGCTTGGATAAGCTGTTTTAGTTCAGCAGATAATTTTCTTTTAGAAACCAATTTTGCGACAAAGTCAGCTTTTTCAGATGCCAAGGGCAGATGTCCATACCATAGTAAATAAACAATATCTTCATAGGTATGACCTTGAGTCAGATTTTCGACAAACTCGCCTCTATAAATTAACTCACCTTTTTCTCCATTCACTGAAGAAATAGTGCTTTCTGCAATCGCAACATTTTCCAAACCTACACGTAATTCTTTCATGTTTTTTCCTTTTGACATGTTTTATTGAGTCTTCATTTAAGGCAGATTGCATGCTAGATCATCCTAAGCGATGAATAGGATTGAAGTCAAGCATGCTCAGCAATTCCTGCTAAAAACACGGAAATTACTGCCTTGTTTTAAGGTGTCGCTTGAATAAGTTCGGGCTCACGGCAAAGCAGGAGAAGCGCGCTCTACCCCATTGCTGCTGTTAGCAATGCCAATCTTTGCAAGGGAAAAATTCATCCTCACTGTAAAATTAGGCCGCAAATAATCACCATACAAAACACAATAATGAGTAGTAACAAAGGACGGTTAATAGGAGGTTGATAGCCCGTCGCTATTTTTTTCCAATAGCGTCCGCTCAAAACCATTAAAGCAGGTAAAATACCCAGTAAAAGCGTCACAAAAATACCCGCATATCCCAGTGCAAATATAAAGCCTTCCGGATAGTAAAATGCGAATAATAAAGGCGGGAGAAATGTCATTAATAGTGCGAATGATTTGCCCAGCATATTGCGTTTGATACCAAAACTATCGATTAAAAAGTCAAATAAACTACAGGATACGCCAATAAAAGAAGTCACAATGGCGCATAATGTAAACGCTTTAAAGAGTACAGAAATCCAGTTGTTTTTCACGATATGATCTAATGAATTGGCAAGCGCAGTAGCGGGTTGCCCTGATGCCAGTGTACCCATTAAACCACTTTCACCATCCAAAGGGACTGCGCCCAATATGACTACTTGCCAGAGGATATAAATCAATAAAGGTAGAGAACTACCTAATAAAATGGCTAGGCGTAATTTTTTAATGTCGCTATTTAAATAAACGCGTAGCCCAGGAATGGTATTTTGAAACCCAAAGGAAGTGATGATAATCGGCAATGCTAGCCAGGCGTGGTGAAAATTGACCACAGTTAAACGAGAGAAGTGAACAAAAGCTGCAGCTACAATGACGACTAATACGTAAGTAACCAGTTTGCCAAAAAAGAAAAAACGATTCATATAATCGACAGAACGCATACCCAGATAAACTGAAATACTGACTACCACAATCATTAACAATGAGCCAATACCGGTAGAAATTTGCAGATGAAAATAGCTTCCTGTCGTTTTACTGACTAAATCGCCCATCGCGGATACATAAGCGGCCATCAAAGAATAAAACAGCAATAAATAGGTGATCCATGTGACCACTTTACCAGGAATACCCAATGTGGTGGTGGCCATTGAGATCATATTCGTGCCTGGCTTTAACCAAAGATTAACTTCAAGAATGAGTAGCCCGGTTGCCATCATACAAAGCCAGCACATAAAAAATAATACGACGGATGGGAAAAAACCGTATTCTGCGGTTGAAACAGGTAGGGCTAGCATACCGGCACCAATGGAGGTGCCCGCAATTAACAAGGTTGCGCCTAAAAATGGATTGGTTTTCATATCAGTTGCTTAGTGTTGTGAAATTACATGAGTTTATGGCTAAATGAAGTGTAATCGTTGAATTGATTTTCAACATGTTTTGAATATTTAGCAGCTTTACTTTTCGACGTCGTATCCTTATCGTAGAAATATACTCATTCAACCTGAAGTGAGACGAGTATATACTGCTCGTACTTGAATGTGAGAATTTTAATGTATCTGCTTTTTTGATACGAGCAGTATAAACTGTTTGAATTTAAGGGGGCAGCAAAACACTTCCCCCTTAAAAAACCCCCTGGTTTTGTCTCACATTAAAGTGAGACGAGTATATACTGCTCGTACTTGAAAGTGAGCATCTTTATATGTCTGCTTTTTTGATAAGAGCCTTATACTCAGGTACTAATTGCATTAAATGATCAGACATCTTTTGCTCATCATTATTCTGGCACGCCAGTTCAAGCGCTGCCAATAAAGCTGTCAACCGTCCGGCATCTATTTGGCCACATGGCGCTTTCATGATTTTTTCATGGCTGGTAGATGCTAGTGATTCGGTGGCATAAAATAATTCCTCGTATAATTTTTCTCCAGGTCTCAAGCCAATATATTGAATGGCGATATCTTGATAAGGAATGAGCCCAGCTAGATGAATCATTTGTTCTGCCAAGTAATGAATTTTTATGGGTTCACCCATGTCTAATACAAAAATTTCTCCACCGCTTCCCATGATAGCTGATTGCAAAATTAATTGTGTGGCTTCAGGAATGGTCATAAAAAAACGACTGATATCTGGGTGAGTGACCGTGATCGGTCCACCCGATTTAATCTGTTTTTTAAATAACGGAATCACGCTGCCTGCTGACCCAAGCACATTACCAAATCGAACCGTCATAAATTGCGTTTTAGAAAGCGGATTGATTTGTTGATAGT
>JAURND010000097.1 GCA_030830425.1 Gammaproteobacteria bacterium | reverse complement strand
CCCTATTGCGTCAACGCCTAGAATTGCGCGGACAAGATCAACCTGATGTGATTGAAAAACGATTAGCCGTTGCAGCTGAAGAAATTGCCCATTACCCCGAGTTTGATTACCTCGTCGTCAATGATTGTTTGGAAGAAGCGACTTTAAATATCCAAGCGATTGTTCGAGCGCATCGACTACGAAGACCCAACCAAACTCAGCAACATGCAAAACTACTAGCACAATGGTTGGGCGAGCTGTAGAATCAAAACAGTCTTTCTCCCCTTAATCAAAGAAATCACCCACAGAAGACTCCAATTTTCTTTCTCCCCTTTTAGGAAAAGCTGCCCACAGGACAGATGAGGGGTAAATGTTATTTTTCAACCAGGAGCTAAACACATGGCACGTATTACCGTAGAAGATTGCTTGAAAGTTATTCCAAATCGCTTTGAGTTAGTGGCAGTGGCCGCAAAAAGAGCCAGACAGCTTGAAACAGGCGCAGAAGAACCGTTGGTTCCTTGGGAAAATGATAAGGCAGCTGTGGTTGCACTACGCGAAATCGCAGAGGGCAAAATAACGAGTGCTATTCTAAACAATATTAATAACAGCGCTTATTCCACCACTGTTGCTCATCCAAATCACTATGATACTGAAAACGCTGGAGATACCGGTGAAGCTGTTTAATCAGTTACATGATCAACTCACCTATCTTGCAGACGTAGAGATAGCAGAAATATTTCAAGCTTATCAGGTCGCTCAAAAAGCGCACGAAAATCAAAAACGTCATTCAGGTGAACCCTACATTACTCATCCTGTTGCAGTCGCCAGTATTTTGGCGCAAATGCACATGGATGAGCAGACCATCATCGCAGCTTTAATGCATGATGTCATTGAAGACAGCCAAACCACTAAAGAAGACCTGTCCCAACAATTTGGCGTCGCCGTCAGTGAGCTTGTTGATGGCGTAAGCAAACTCAGCCGCATTGAATTTAAAAATAAAACGGAAGCACAAGCAGAAAATTTCCACAAAATGATGTTGGCGATGTCTCGTGATATCCGCGTTGTGATTATCAAACTCGCAGACCGTTTACACAACATGCGTACCTTAAACGCTTTTCCCCCGCCTAAACGTAGGCGTATTGCTCGAGAAACATTAGACATATATGCGCCTATTGCCAATCGACTAGGGATGCGTAAGATTTGTGCCGAGCTAGAAAGCCTAGGATTTGCAGCGTTTTACCCTGAGCGTCACCGCATCTTAAAAGAAACTGTACATCGATTATCCGGTGGACAAAAAAAAATCATGCAGACGGTTGAGAAAAAACTGCATGAGGTGTTAAGTCAGTATGATTTAGCGCACTGTGAAGTGAGTCGTCGAGAAAAAGATTTATACAGCGTCTATCGAAAAATGCGTAATCGCGGCATTTCATTCAAACAAATTACAGACATCTACGGATTTAGAATTATTACAGATACCTTAGATAACTGTTACAGAGTACTTGGTTTAGTGCATCGCACTTATAAACCTATCCCTGAAAAATTTAAAGATTATATTGCTATCCCCAAGGCCAATGGTTATCAGTCGCTACACACGACTTTATTTGGACCATTTGGCATTCCCATTGAAGTGCAAATTCGCACCAAAGAAATGGAACGGCAAGCCAATGATGGTATTGCCGCACATTGGCTTTATAAAGCTGATAATAAAACTGCCGGAGAAGCACAAATGCGCGCCCAGCAATGGGTAAAAAACTTATTAGAGATGCAGGAAAAAACGGCGAATTCTGTAGAATTCATTGAAAATGTAAAGATCGATTTATTTCCCGATGAGATTTATGTTTTTACCCCTAAAGGTAAAATTATGGCGCTACCAAAAGGGACAAGCATTATTGATTTTGCTTATGCCGTACATTCTGATATTGGAAATACCTGTGTTGCTGCAAAAATAGATCGACAGCTAGCTCCACTGTCTACGGTATTACATAATGGAGAAACCATTGAAATCATCACCTCAAAAAATGGCATTCCAAACATTGCCTGGTTAGATTTTGTGGTAACTGCTAAAGCGCGTAGTGCAATTCGCCATTATACGCACACAAAGCGACGCAAAGAATCCATCAATCTAGGTAAAGAGCTCTTAAATCAGGCTTTAAAACAGCACTCAACTTCTCTAAAAAAAATATTACCACAAACCTTGCAGAAAATTATGCAGATTGCAGGCGTAACAACATTAGCAGATTTGTTGGAAGATATCGGTTTAGGCAATCGAACTGCGGCATTAGTCACGCATCAATTACTAGAAGATGTGCAAACCATCTATCCCAATGAGGGGCGCCCTATACAACAAAAACCCTTGTTGATCAAAGGGACTGAAGGCATGGTATTACACTTTGCCGCTTGCTGTTACCCTATTCCTGGGGATCCTGTCGCAGGTGTATTAACCGCAGGAGAAGGATTGATGGTTCATACAGAAGGATGTTCGCGAATAAAAAAACAACGTAGACACCCTGAAAAAATCGTGCAAATTTCATGGTCTCCCGATGTTCAAGGCGTTTTTTTAGCAACACTGGTTGTATTTGTCATGAATCAACCAGGCGTGTTAGCCAAATTAACGCAAGCCATTGCAGATGCAAATGCCAATATTGATGACTTAGAAGTGTTAGAGCGCGATTTTGATTACTATAAAGTATTGTTTAAATTATATGTCTCTAATAGAACCCATTTAGCCCGCATCATGCGCGAAATACGCCATCTAAAAAATGTGGCAAAAATAACACGGGGCTATACTCCTTCAAATTAAAAATACAAAAAACCGCAAATTCAAACATGAGCGATATAAAAAAAGGAACATACATCATGAAAATAGCCATCCAAACACCCAAAGCCCCTGCTGCTATCGGCACTTATTCGCACGCGATTAAAGTCGGCAATCATGTTTATATCTCCGGTCAAATTCCTTTAAATCCGGAAACGATGCTTTTAGTCGAAGGTGATATAGAAGCTGAAATTCGGCAAATGCTGGATAATTTAGGCGCAATCATCACCGAAGCTGGTGGTCATTTTTCAGACGTCGTAAAATTAACGGTTTACCTGACAGACTTGATCCACTACTCGCAAGTCAATGCCATTATGATGACTTATTTTAAGCCGCCTTATCCCGCACGCACCCTAGTGCAGGTTTCTGCTTTACCTAAAGGCGCGAGAGTAGAAATAGATGCGATTATGATATTACAACGTTAGCTGAGCCTCATGAAAATAACCCTGATTGCAGTCGGCACAAAAATGCCAAGCTGGGTGACAGATGCTTATCAGATATACATCACACGGCTGCCGCCAGAATTTTCAATGCGTCTCATTGAAATCCCTGCCCAAAAACGTACCCCTAAATCAGACACACAACGACTCACCATACAAGAAGGTGAACGCGTTTGCGCAGCAATCCCATCTGGCGATCATGTGATTGCACTAACTGAGCATGGAAAAATGTGGGATACACAAAAACTAGCCACACAACTCAAAGCATGGCATCACACGAATCATCACTTATCTTTATTAGTCGGCGGTCCTGAAGGCTTATCGCAGATGTGTCTAGACAAAGCACATTTTCAGTGGTCTTTATCACCACTGACTTGGCCTCATCCCTTTGTTCGAGTCATGTTAGCGGAACAAATATATCGTGCATGGACGATCATGACCCATCATCCTTATCACCGATAACCAGTAATTCCCGCCAAAAAGCCTAAAAAACCATCCCACGACCATGTCCCGCCATACATTTAAAAATTATCGCTTAGAAAATTATCTCTTTGCCCGTCAAGTATGGATTGCTACTTTT
>JAURND010000096.1 GCA_030830425.1 Gammaproteobacteria bacterium | reverse complement strand
TTTAGCAGATCATCTACCTTATCTATCGTTAGATTTTCATGGTAATGACGGTCATTGATTTGCAATACAGGTGCATTGACACAAGCCGCCAAACACTCAACTTCTTTGAGGGTAAACAAACCATCCGGAGTCGTTTCACCGGGTTTGATATTAAGCCGATGTTCTAGATGCGCCAAAATTTTCTCCGATCCATTAAGCATACAGGAAATACTGTTACAAATACCGATCAGGTGACATCCGATAGGTTTTAAATTATACATCTTATAAAATGTAGCAACTTCATAGACGGCTGTTTTAGGTAGTTCTAAATATGCGGCCACAGCATCCATCAATGGTACGCTGAGCCATCCAGCATTTTCTTCTTGCACCAAACGCAAGGCGATCAATAAGGCTGACCGTTTTTTATCCGGCGGATATTTCGTCAACCAGCGATTAATCTCGGCTTTCACTAACGGACTAATCAGCGCTTTTTGTTCTTCACAGTTTTGTGTCATTTTTTTATTTAGCCATCAGCACTATTATCAAAAAAGCCTATTTTTAAGCAAAATTTTCTAAAATATACTCGTCTCACTTCAATGTGAAACAAAACTAGGGGGGGTTTAAGGGGGA
This sequence comes from Gammaproteobacteria bacterium, assembly GCA_030830425.1. Classification (GTDB taxonomy): domain Bacteria; phylum Pseudomonadota; class Gammaproteobacteria; order JAURND01; family JAURND01; genus JAURND01. Next base: position 2,299 of record JAURND010000096.1, on the reverse strand, counting down.
AGTGTTCTGCTGCCCTCTTAAATTCAAACAGATTATACTCATTCTCATTGAAGGTGAGACAAAACCAGAGGGATTATCATAAAATGGGAATTGATGCGTATTACCCAAAAGACTAACGATCAATTTCTCCAAACACAATATCAAGACTCGATAAAATCGCCACCACATCTGCAATCATGTGCCCTTTAGATAACTCTTCTAGGGCAGCTAAATGTGCGAATCCTGCTGGGCGTATTTTCACGCGATATGGTTTATTCGCACCATCTGAAATAAGGTAAATTCCAAATTCTCCTTTAGGTTGTTCTACCGCAACATAAGCTTCACCTGCGGGGATAGTATAGCCTTCCGTGAACAATTTAAAGTGGTGAATCAAGGCTTCCATATCTTGTTTCATCGTACCGCGTTTAGGGGGTACTAGTTTGGGGTCATCCAATATGACAGGTCCTGGATGCTTACGCAACCATGCCACACATTGCTGAATGATGCGATTGGATTGGCGCATTTCTTCAACACGTACCAGATATCGATCATAACAGTCCCCCGTTTTACCGATAGGTATGTCAAAGGCCAGTTGGTCGTAAACTTCATAGGGTTGTTTTCTACGCAAATCCCAGGGAACTCCTGATGCTCTTAAAATCGGCCCCGTAAATCCTAATGCGATGGCGCGTTCAGGTGGCATAATACCAATATTGACCGTACGCTGTTTCCATATGCGGTTATCGGTTAACAAGGTTTCATATTCATCGACTAACTTTGGGAATCGTTGCGTAAAATCTGAAATAAAATCTAAAAGCGATCCTTGGCGTGCTGCATTTAAGTCCTTTAAGTCATGTTGGGTACGAAAAGCAGAGGGCTTATATTGTGGCATTTTTGCGGGTAAATCTCGATAGACACCACCAGGGCGGTAATAGGTCGCATGCATGCGTGCGCCAGATACAGCTTCATAGCAATCCATTAAATCTTCCCGTTCTCTAAAGCAGTATAGAAAAACGGTTTGCGCGCCTAAATCTAGGGCGTGCGCACCCAGCCAAAGCAAATGATTCATGATACGCGTGATTTCATCAAACATCACCCGAATATATTGCGCGCGAACCGGTGGGGTAACCCCTAACAATTTTTCGATAGCTAAAACATAGGCATGTTCATTACACATCATCGAGACATAATCTAAGCGATCCATATAACCAATGCTTTGGTTGTAGGGTTTGCTTTCTGCCAATTTTTCAGTTGCGCGATGCAATAATCCAATATGGGGATCTGCACGAATAATGGTCTCACCATCTACTTCTAAGATTAGACGTAATACACCATGCGCGGCAGGGTGCTGCGGGCCAAAATTAAAATAGTGGTTAATGGTTTCAGACATGATTAGTTGCTCCGCCAGGACGAACATATCGAGCATCTTTGCGAATTACCTTGGGAACTAAAATGCGAGGCTGTATGCTGACCGGTTCATAAATACAACGCTGCAAGGTTGCGTCATAACGCATTTCCACGTGACCAATCAATGGGAAATCTTTACGAAATGGATGTCCAACAAAATCATAATCGGTGAGTATACGCCTTAAATCGGGGTGTCCTGAAAAAGCGATACCAAATAAATCAAAGACTTCGCGTTCAAACCAATTGGCAGCTGGCCAAATGTCAACAACTGAATCAACGACCAATGGTTCATCTTCCACGAAGATACGTAAGCGTATGCGATGATTATGAACTAATGATAATAGATGGTAGACCACCGCAAAACGTGGTTTAGTCCAGGATGTGAGATTTTCTATATCTTGCGAGTTAACTGCGCGACTAAAACCCGTTTCAGTCGTCATTTCTGTTTGCCATTCAGTAGTGCCGTACGTAAGGTAATCCACACCGCAGATGTCAATCAATTGATTGAATTGAAATTGAGGGGCATCTCTTAAAGCCAAACAAACCAGAGAAAGTGTTTTGGCCGGTATTTCTAGGGTAAGCTCATCACCAGCAATCAGAATATTTAAATCACTGATTGTGCCAGAAAATCGCTGCTGAATATGTGAGGCTAGTAAGTCTGTCATGGTCAATGCTTCTTCAGCAATTCTCGCTCAAAACGCGGAACTTGCTTCCTTATTTTAACGCGTCGCTTGGACAAGTCCGCGCTTGCGGTAAAGAGGGAGAATCGCTGTCTCCTCCTTTACAACCCCCCATGCGACTGCTAGCAATGGGACTATTTACTACGAATAGATTTCACAAGAAACCCTTTGTTTTGGTCTCTTTAAAGGACGCAGAAATTACTGATCATGCTTTATTCTTTTAGCGTTGTATTACA
>JAURND010000095.1 GCA_030830425.1 Gammaproteobacteria bacterium | reverse complement strand
GAAAAAATTGATGGCTATCCGACACTTTGAAGATAAACAACCCGATATTGCCGCTTCCGCGTATGTGGATGATACCGCGGTGATTATCGGCGATGTCACGATTGAAGAAGAATCATCGATCTGGCCAAATGTGGTTATCCGCGGCGATATTAATCAGATTTCTATTGGCAAACGAACGAACATTCAAGACGGCTCAGTGCTTCATGTCTCGCATGCAGGGCTATTTCACCCCAATGGCAGTCCTGTTCATATCGGCAATGATGTCACGGTGGGACACCAAGTAACGCTGCATGGTTGCACCATTGCCGATTATTGCTTAATTGGCATTGGCTCAATCGTCATGGACGATGTGATGATAGAATCTGAGGTCATACTTGGCGCGCATAGTTTAGTGCCTCCTCGAAAAATATTGACCAGCGGTTATTTATGGCTAGGCAGCCCGGCCAAAAAAATTCGTCCCCTGTCTGATGAAGAAAAACAATTTTTAAGGTATAGTGCTACATATTATGTGAAACTAGGAAAACGCCATACAAAAAGCGCTTCGCGTTAAAAAATATAGTCTTTACTTAATATAACCTTAAGCTTATGAGGTTATCATATAAAAAAGCGTAACCATTCAGCATAATTAGCAAACGGGCATATTTTGCCAATTTTAGCGGAAAAAATTCCCTTAAAATGCTCACATATGCATATATGCTCCGCTTTTTCAGCCATTTTTTACACCAAACTTGACTAAAATCTGACTGTTTATGCCAGTCTTTGTATGGTGGTGAATAGTTACAAAAAAGCTAAATATGTATTCAATTATTTTTAATGGGGGTAAATATGCCGGAAGAACTTGAGTTAGATGAGTTAGGAAAACCTAAAAAAAAACCTGCACCAGTTAAGCCTGTTGAGACTGAGAGCGACCGCGACAACAGCGCAAAAAGAAAAGCACTCGGGACTGGGATCAGCATGTTAGGTATGCCAGCAGCTATCGCACTTTTTACATCCATGGGTACCCCCGGTTTCATTGCCAGCATTCCTTATGTGGGTTCTTTTATAGCATCAGTCTTAGGAATTCAAAGCAGCATAACAGCTTCCGGTGCTCTTTTTTTTGGCGGATTACTAGGCGGTTCTGTATTTGGTGTTTTTGCATTAGTCATATTGCCTTTAGTGCTGCTAGCGATCTACAATCTGTACAAGGGCAATGCATTTAAAGTGACCAAAAATGCTTTAATAACACTTTTGCTAGCTGCTGTCGCGGCCGTTGCTGTAGCGGCAGTATGCTATTTTTGGCTCATTCCCACCTTTTTTCCTGTTGCAGCTGCTCTGTTGCTACCGATTAGTTTGGGTATTGCGATAATCCCAATGCTTGCTGTTCTATATTGGAAGCGTGAAAATATTATAGCGCTCTGGAATAGCATATCAGACGAACCCATAAAAACCGTAGAGAAGGTGATTGGTATCGGCGTGATTGTCGTTGGCATATTAGCGGCTACTGGTATCATTGCCCTACCCGCCGCTTTTATTCTCTCACCTGCCATCATTATTTTTGTGGGGCTCATTCTATTTGCAGGCGTGCCATCTCTATTGGGAGGCCTACCGATTGCAATGAAGAACTATTTCCAATCGATGAAGGAAAAATTTAGTCCATCCTCCGATACACCAGAGAGCCAAGCTATTCCAGTTCCAGCCAACGCGCCTACTGCAACAGTTACTGCCGCCCCTGATACGCCTGACTCCCCTGCAGCTGCTGCTACTCCTTCTTCTCCACAAGCAGCAGCAGCAGCGGCAGCCAATCAATCGGCCTCTCCTGCTGCATCTGCACCAAACCCCTCCTAAAACCCTTCACCGACTCTTTCACTGCCTCATGTTATACCCTCGCACCATTAAAAGTTTCACGCTCCGCCAGGGCCGACTCACGAATCGACAAGAAAATGCGATTCATGCTGAAGGGACGCATTATCTGCTCGCGACAGATACCATGGCAGATTGGCGGCAATCTTTTGGGCGTGATGCGCCGTTAACATTGGAAATTGGATTTGGGATGGGGCATGCGCTATTAAAAAACGCGACTGAATATCCCGAGCAAAATTTTATAGGCATCGAAGTCTATCGCCCTGCAGTTGGGGCATTGTTAGCAGAACTCAAAACCAGCGCTATTCATAACGTGCGGGTATTTTATAAAGACGCCGTAGATGTGCTCACGCATTGCATCCCGAATCAATCTTTAGATGCGGTACATATTTTTTTTCCTGACCCTTGGCCCAAACGACGTCACCATAAGAGACGTTTAATCCAAACGCCTTTCATGACACTCATCGTACAAAAGCTTAAAATTGGTGGGAAATTGCATTTGGCCACCGACTGGGAAGATTATGCAACGCACATGCATCATGTGTTATCATGCGAGCCACAGCTTGTCCTTGCAACTGATCACGCAATATCCCACCATCGTCCTTTAACCAAATATGAACAGCGCGGACAACGATTAGGGCATGCGGTTTGGGATTTTGTCAGCCATTCCCGCCTTCCTCTAGAGAGCCTAAAACAAAGGGTTTCTTGTGACAGCTATTCATCGCAAAAAGACTCATGAGCAGAAAACTCATCCAAGATCCTAATCTGCTTCACTTATCAGGCAGCCATTTAAAACGTACACGCTTAGAACGCCTACACATTGATCCACCCTTATTTTTTGGCACCATTGCGCTCATCACGACCGGGTTAGTGATTTTATACAGCGCGGCTAACCAAAACTGGTCACTCCTGATGCATCAATTATTATGGATTTTACTATCATTGATCGTGATGTTGGTGTTCGCACAAATTCCACCGCGCAAATATTACCAATGGTCGCCTTGGATATTTGGCATTTGTATTTTATTACTCATTGCGGTATTACTAACGGGACACGCCAGCAAAGGCGCACAACGTTGGTTAAATTTAGGCTTTTTTCAATTTCAACCCTCTGAAGTCGTAAAACTCGCCATGCCAATGATGTTAGCGTGGTATCTCTCACAAAAATCATTACCGCCTCGTTTAAGCACCATTAGCATCAGCGGAATATTATTACTGTTACCATTAGGGCTTGTCGCCAAACAACCCGATTTAGGCACAGCATTGATTATTGTGTTTACTGGGATCTGCGTGCTGTTATTAGCAGGCATATCTCGGCGATACGTCACCATTGCTTGTATGTTGTTAGGCTGTGCTGCACCTTTTTTATGGCATTTTTTACATGATTATCAACGTCAGCGCGTATTGACTTTTTTAAACCCTGAGCTAGATCCTTTAGGTGGTGGATATCATATTATCCAATCAAAAATTGCCGTTGGTTCCGGTGGCGTCTGGGGAAAAGGTTATTTAGCAGGCACTCAATCCCATTTGCAATTTTTACCTGAACACACCACGGATTTTATTTTTGGCGTGGTTGGTGAAGAGTTTGGATTGCTAGGCGCAACACTGCTGATGCTCGGACTCACCTTCATTGTGCTGCGTGGTTTGTATATCAGCAGCCAAGCGCAAGATACTTTTTCTAGATTATTAGCAGGCAGTTTAAGCCTCACTTTTTTTCTCTCTTTTTTTATTAACATGGGGATGGTCACTGGCATATTACCCGTGGTTGGCGTCCCTTTACCACTCATTAGTTATGGCGGATCAGCCATGCTCACCATCATGGCTGGTTTAGGCATGATGATGTCGATACATACCCATCGCAACTTATTAGGCCGATAACACACAAAAAGCAAAACATGAAAAAAATTATTTTATACTGCGCAACATTACTTTTTTTCAGCTATGCGCATCTTGCATCAGCGCTTGATTTGAACGCCAGACCAGATATACAAAACTATATCCAATCGCTATACCAACAATACAACTTCGATCAACATCAACTCACCAGTTGGTTTGAGCAAACGGATTTTAATCCCCATGTACTAGAAAAAATGACGCCTCACGGCAAAGCACTTTCTTGGCATGAATATCAAAAAATTTTCATCACCCCCAAACGAATAAAACAAGGCGTGGATTTCTGGCGAAAAAATTCGCAAGCCATTCACAATGCTTCACAACAATATGGCGTCCCTGAAAGTATGATTTTAGGCATTATCGGCGTTGAAACTTCTTACGGAGAAAACAAAGGAAGTTTTCCCGTGTTCAGCACACTGGCGACATTGGCATTTGACTACCCACCACGCGCACATTATTTCCAATCAGAACTCACACATTTTTTACTGCTGGCTAGAGAAGCCAGATGGGATGTCATCAATACTAAAGGATCTTATGCAGCCGCTTTAGGGTTACCGCAATTTATGCCAAGCAGCTATAGAATTTATGCGATTGATGCAGATCAAAAAGGATATGCGGATTTGATTAACAATGAACGTGATGCGATTTATAGCGTGGCGAATTATCTCAGTCAAAAAGGCTGGCATGCTGGCGAACCCATTGCAACACCCGCTCGTTTGATGAACCCGCGCTATGCCACATTTGCACATATGAAACAGACTGCTTCTTTTAGCTTAAAACAGTGGCAAAATTTTGGACTGATCGCCACAGCGCCAATTTCTAGCCATTTAACCGCCAAAGCAGTCTTTATGGAAAACCCCGGTTTTCATGACCCTTGGCTGACATTTCATAATTTTGATGTCATCAAAAAATACAACGCCAGTAACCGATATGCATTAGTGGTTTATGCGTTGGGAAATCAAGTAGCAGAAACTGCAGGGATAAAATCTTAGGGTTTTATACCGCTCTTACTTGAAGGTACTGGTTTTTAAAACAATATGCTGAAAAAAATTCT
>JAURND010000094.1 GCA_030830425.1 Gammaproteobacteria bacterium | reverse complement strand
TCACTGAATTTAGCGACCAGACGTAGATTTTCTATTCAGCTGAACACATCGCTAATTTATCATTGATGTAAGGCTATCCATGCAGGGATTGCTTGCCCTTTGAATAACGCATTCGCTTTCTGAATCACTGCAGGCGATTGAAATGCACTGACTAATTCCTTTATCCGCTTATCGGATTCATGGCCTTGTTTGACCACAATCAAATTAGCATAAGGTGATTCGGGTGTTTCTAAAAAAAGGGCATCATGGGAAGGAAGGAGCCCTGCAAGCATGGCATAATTCGTGGTAATCACTGCAATATCCACATCTGGCAATGCTCGCGGTAATTGACTGGCATCAATGGTTTTGATGTGTAAATTTTTCGGATTACTGACAACCTCATTAACAGTAGCAACCGTCAGCGCACCCGCCTCTAAAGTAATGAGGCCTGCCGATTGCAAAAGTAACAATGCACGAGCTTCGTTACTGGGGTCATTAGGAATAGCCACCGTGCTGTCTGATGTTAACTGGCTCAATTGTTTGATTTTTTGGGAATAGATGCCTACTGGATAAATAAACGTTTTGCCAGCAACCACCATTTTATAGTCTCGCTTGGCCATCGCGTCATCTAAATAAGGCTTGGTCTGAAATGCGTTGGCGTCAATACTGCCATCTGCTAGCGCCTCGTTAGGCATTGTGTAGTCGGTGAATGGGATAATCTTTAGCTTAAGGCCATATTCTTTTTCGGCGACTTTTTGCGCTGTGACCATGAGCGCTGTTTCTGGTCCTGAAATAGTGCCCACTTTCAATGAATTGGCATCATGTTCTGCATGACATCCCAATAAAAGGAACCCAAATAGGCCGAAAAATATATGCATGGAAACTGAAAGTACGGCTTTTTGCACTTTCAGTTTGCAATAAAATTGAGAATTGCGCGAAGCGTTCCGACAAAGGTCAAGACCCATGTTTCCCCCATTTAAGATCAACCGGTTATACCGATCGCGCCTAATCATATTTTTTTTCAGATACTGTGTTCTAAAAAACCGTAAATTCAAACATGAGTGGTATAAAACACGCAGTATTTTAGTGATTTCCATTAGTCATTTCCTGTGAGTGGACCTTAAAGCAGCATTTTCAGGAAGCCCCCTGCTGATACGTGCCATGAACTTGGGAAAGCAGATGAATATCGCCGGTATTCATATCCGCAGTTAAACCAATGGCATGCACAACACTACCTGGCTGTATAATTATAACGGGTTGATCTGTTTGGGCAAATTTTTGTTTAGGCCATGTCGTGAGCGCTGAAGTATTCAGTGTTAAATTTTTTCCTTGAATGGCATCAATTCGGTCAACCACAACATGACCAAGCAAGTAGAGCACTTTCATATCCTGTTTTGAAGTCCCATGGTCTGCAATGACTTCCCAGGTGCTTGCGTTATTCGCTAAAGCGATCATTTTTGGAGATTCGAATAAAGCCGTATCTTGATCTGGATAGTGGGTAACACGAACAGCATCAATACGGCTAGTCCAGTGCCCTTTTGCGTCAAAACTCGTATATTTTGCATTGACCATATACGCATCTGGCGTGGTCGACTGACTGATATTGGTCTCATCGACAGATAATAATGATTGCCGCATTAACCAAAGACTGACCCCTAATGCGAGCAATATCGACAAGGTCATCCATCCATTTTGCGCTTTCAGCCATGCGTTCATGATAAATAAGTTTTTAAGATGGGTGCTAATTTCCCTTGCGCGCTCAAGACCAATTCGCTGACTTCTCGCGCAACCCCTTTCCCCCCAGGCGTTTTAGTCACCCAATCTGCATGCTGACGCACATATTCCGCCGCATCAGCAACAGCAATACCGACACCGACTTGACGCATTAATGGTAAATCCGGTAAGTCATCGCCGACATAGACAACTTCTTCAAGTGATAATTTCAATTTTCTCATCAGCGTGATCAACGCTTCTCTTTTATTTTCTTGGCCTTGATATACATGTCGAACATCCAACTCTCTCATGCGCCTTTCGACGGCCACTGATCGACGCGTGGTAATAATCCCAATTTCAATATTCGAAGATAGCAACCACTTCATGCCTAATCCGTCAAATGCATTGAAAGCTTTACATTCTAGATGATGATCCATGAAATAAATTTTTCTATCCGTTAATACCCCGTCTACATCAAAAATGACTAGTTTAGTTGAACAACATTTTTCTTTGAGGGATGCTAACGTTAAATGGGATTCTTTCATACCAATCCCTCTTTTAAGATATCGTGAATATGCAAAACACCGACCAATGTTTGAGTATCAGAAACCACACACAATGATGTAATCTTATAAAGTTCCATCAAACTTAAAGCTTCTGCAGCCAGTTTATCCGCAGAAATCGTTTTAGAATGTTTGGTCATCGCCGCTGTAATTGGGGTCTGATAGATATCAAGATTATGGCTTAAGGTTCGACGCAAATCTCCATCAGTATAAATACCTTGCAATTTCCCTGACGGATCGGTAACCGCTGTAAAACCTAAACCCTTTTGCGTCATTTCCAGTAATGCATCGTGCAGTTTTTCAGATTCCAGTACGCGAGGAATTTTGTGTCCAGCATGCATGATATCAGCTACTTTGAGCAGTAAACGTCTGCCCAGCTGACCACCAGGATGATAGCGCGCAAAATCTTCGGCGGTAAATCCTCGTGATTCTAGTAAAGTAATAGCCAAGGCATCTCCCATAACCAGTGTTGCTGTTGTGCTGCAAGTGGGTGCTAACCCTAAAGGACAGGCTTCTTCTTTTACGCTTGTATCTAGATAAACCGTGGCAGATTTTGCCAATGTAGAGCCTGGCACACCTGACAAACAAATTAATGGGATATCTAATCGCTTAATCAGTGGCAACAGATTAACGAGCTCTACCGTTTCACCAGAATTAGAAATAGCCATAAAAACATCCTGACGAGTCACCATGCCGGCATCGCCATGATTTGCTTCAGCTGCATGTATGAAGAAAGAAGGAGTACCGGTGCTGGCAAAAGTCGAGGCTATTTTACGTGCAATATGTCCTGATTTGCCCAATCCCACTAGGATAATGCGACCCTTGCAGGCGAGTAACTGCTGGCAAGCTTGTTCAAAACGTTGATCTAAACGATCTTTTAATGCTTGTATCGCGTTGATTTCTATCTCGAGTACTTTTTTGCCAAGCGTTAAAAAGTTTTCTTGTATCGTCATGGGTGATTTAGGATTTAGGGGTTATGTCGAAAATCAAATTTCTGAGTAGGGATTATACTCATTCAACCTGAAGTTATTGTCTTTTTCACCTTCAGGTTGAGACAAAACCAGGGGGTTTT
>JAURND010000093.1 GCA_030830425.1 Gammaproteobacteria bacterium | reverse complement strand
CAGAAAAAAGATCAAGCCACTTCGCACTGTGTCGCGGTCATCGCCGTCCCCGGCTGTACCGTGGATTAATTTTAACAAAAACAGGGCAGAAAAATATATCTTAATTTTTTAAAAAATTGTCTAGACTTTTCGCCCGCTATAAGATGCTGTAGTTGAGGCAGAGGTAAATATGAGAATGAATATTAAAACGCTGCCAGCAGAGATTAAGGAGCATATTTTAGGCTTATTAGGTTGCCCAGAAATTTCGAGAGATGTCTATACAAATCAACAAAGCGATGCCATACAAGCAGGTCTTCCACAAATGCCCAGTCATGTTTTTGGGTTGGTAAGGGGCTATGCTGCTTTGTTTGAGGCTAGCGGTAGAGATGCTAAATCAGAATCAAAATCAGAAGAAGCGGTTGAGTTAACAACTTTACGGGCGACAGTTAACGATAATGAAAGCACTCAAGGGCATACCTCCTAAAGTGCAAAAAAATATTAAACGATCACCCAATCTTCTACGAGCAACTGTACTTTTTTCTTGCCTTGATATTCATTTACGTCTAGTCGATAAGCGGCATGGATTTTTTCTGCACGATGATTCGGCCATTTTTCTACATCCACAAAAAATGCAATCGCATCTATCGTTGGGCCGTCTGGGGTGAGACTTAATGACATTTTTAAATGTTTGCCACCGATAATATGTTGATGCGTGAGATAGAAGTGATTGTCAAACAAAGGCGCTGAAAAGTGCTGTCCCCAAGGACCGGCATCTCTTAATAATTGCGCGATTTCCAGCGTAATTTCCATGTCCGATAACTCTCCGTCACTGAGGGTTTTCTGTGTTAAATCGTCTGGCGATAAATGACGCGCTACCTCTTGCTCAAAAGCGGCACTAAAAGCAGGATAATTTTCTAGGCGCAAACTTAAACCCGCTGCCATGGCATGTCCGCCAAATTTCTGGATCAATTCTGGGTGCTGGGTGGCAATCGCATTTAATACATCTTTGATATGTAATCCTGGTATAGAGCGCGCGGAGCCTTTTATTTCTTGTTCATTGCTCGCCGCAAAAGCAATCACGGGGCGATGAACCTGTTCTTTGATGCGTGAGGCTACAATACCGATAACACCTTGATGCCAACTGGGATCATACAAACAAATACCCATCGGTAAGTCTTGACTGAGTTGTAAACGAGACAAGGCTGCTACGGCTTGTTGTTGCATTTCGTTTTCGATATGACGTCTTTCCTGATTCAAGTTATCTAGATGCTGCACCATGGGAAGCGCTTCTGTTAAGTGTTCAGATAACAAACAAGCAATACCTAGCGACATATCTTCTAACCGACCTGCTGCATTTAATCTAGGTGCAATGGCAAATCCTAAATCATTACTCACAACGCGGTGGTTAGGTCTATTGGCAATTTGCAATAATGCCTGGATACCTGGACGACATTGATGAACACGAATTCGCTTTAATCCTTGTTGGACTAAAATGCGATTATTATGATCCAGTGGCACCACATCTGCGACTGTTCCTAAAGCGACCAAATCGAGCAGGTCTGCCATGTTAGGTTCTGGTAGGTGGTTTGATTCAAACCAGTGAACAGCGCGTAAATGGCTTCGAAAAGCTAGCATGATATAAAAAATAACACCGACGCCTGCCATATTTTTACTGGGAAAAATATCATCGAGTTGATTGGGGTTAACAATCACATCGGCATTAGGCAATATTTTAGGCGGCAAATGATGGTCAGTGATGATTACGGTGATCCCTAATTGCTTTGCGTGAGCGGTGCCTTCTACACTAGAAATCCCATTATCTACGGTAATAATCACATCAGGATTTTGGGCGCTGGCCACATCAACGATCTCTGGTGTTAATCCATAACCGTGCTTAAATCGATTCGGGACTAAATAAGACACTTTTTTTGCGCCAAAACTTTTCAAAGCGGTCACAGCCAAAGCAGTGCTGGTTGCGCCATCGGCATCAAAGTCGCCAATAATCATGAAATGCTGTTGTTTTACTAAAGCATCATAGAGATGCGCTACACATGGATGGATATTTTTTAATGCCGTATAAGGCAGCAAATGCGCCAGACCAGTTTCTAGTTCTGCGTGAGACTTTATGCCGCGAGCGGCGTAAATGTTAGCCAGCAAGGGATGTAATGTATCAGTAGATAATGTCGTGGTAGAAAGATGACGGCGGATGATGTTCATGTGGAGGTGATGGATTTGTGAGTTACGCAGCAACTCCCGCCAGAAACGCGGAATTGCTTCCTTGTTTTAACGCGTCGCTTGAACAAGTTCACGCTCGCGGTTAAGAGGGAGAGCCGCCATCTCCCCCTTAACAATTCCCCATGCTGCTGTCAGCAATGGGACTGTTTACGACGAATAACTTTCACAAGAAACCCTTTGTTTTAGACTCTTGCTTCTACCTAATTATGCTGAATGGTTACCGTAAAATAAAGGGTTGAAAGCAAAGCGAAAATTATCGTAGCTTTGATACATCAGCGACCTGTAAAAAAAGCTGTTGTAATTCGCGTAATAAGTTTAAACGATTTTGTGTGAGTGCTTTTTGATTCTCGACCATCACCATCACATGCTCAAAAAAATCGTCTATCGGTTTTTGTAGCGCGGCCAATGCTGTTAGGGTGTTTGTATAATTGGCGGACATATGCAGCGGGGTTATTTCTGCTGATTTTTTTTGGATCGCGTCATACAAGGCTTGCTCTGCAGGATGCTCAAATAAACTGATCTGGATTGGAGCATAGCTAGCAGGATGATGCAGAAAATCAGCATTCACCCCCCCGGTGTCTATGGCCTGCTTTAATAAATTTTTCACCCGTTTATTGGCTGCGATTAACGGATTTGCTTGCGGTAAATTTAAAAAATGCTGCACCGCTAAAATGCGACGATGAAAATCCAGTGGTTTAAAAATAGGCATGGTGTGTTGAGCGGTCTCTTCTGTTGTATCCCACAGTGCCGAAAACACACCGGCATCGATGTGTTGATCCATATACCAGGGGCGCAATCTTTCCATCATAAAGGCATAAACCGTTTTTGCGACCGCGTCAGTCTGTAAATGACTCGGCAATTGGGGCGCATATAATTCAAGCGACTTTTTCAGCGCGCCAAACAAGTCGAGCGGTATCTTTTTTTCAATTAAAATGCGTAGCACACCTAATGCGGCTCGGCGTAACCCATAAGGATCTTTTTCGCCCGTGGGTATTTGTTGGATACTAAAAAAACCAACCAACGTATCTATTTTATCTGCGACAGATAACAGTTGGCCTAAGGGTGTTTGGGGTAGCGCATCTTTTGAAAAACGAGGTTGATATTGTTCGCGTAAGGCTAAGGCAATCTCTGCTGTTTCGTATGGTCGTGCGTAGTGATCGCCCATGATGCCTTGTAGTTCTGGAAATTCCCCCACCATGGCAGTGGTTAAATCAGCTTTACATAATAACCCCGCACGTTTTGCTGCGCAAATGTCTGAAAATCCGGGCAAACTGTTTGCGAGAAATGCCATGAGCATTGAAATACGCATTGATTTTTCTAACAGCGTTCCTAGTTTTTGTTGAAAAATAATGGATTCCAAATCGGTTAAGCGCGCCTCTAAGTTTCGCTTTAAATCCCCGTCATAAAAAAATTGCGCATCTGATAATCGTGCGCGTAGTACCCGTTGATTGCCATCAATCACTTGCTGAGGATTTTTGCTCTCAATATTGCTGATGAATACAAAATAAGGCTTTAATTGGTCGGTATCATCAACGATTGAAAAATATTTTTGATGCGATTTCATGGCGGTCATGATGGCTTCTGATGGCACATGGAGAAATGATGCTTCAAATTTCCCTAATAAAGCCACTGGCCATTCGACTAATCCGGTGACTTCATCTAGCAGTGCATCATCTTCAACGAGCTTGCTATGTTCAGGTACCACTTTTTGGGCTTGAGATAAAATTTCTTTTTTTCTGCGATCCGCATCGGCCATGACAAAGCCTGTTTCTTGCAATAATCTTTCATATTGATTGGGCGTTGGGATAGAAATGGCTTGGGGGTGATGGAAACGATGACCAAATGTTTCTCGACCAGTTGCGATATCAAAAAGCTGCATGGGAATAATCGCTTCGCCAAACAATAAAACTACCCAATGCACGGGACGTATAAATTCAGCACTACCATTTCCCCATCGCATTGGTTTTGAAAGGGGCAGTTGATTCACAGCTTGTTGAATTAAGGCGGGCAATAATTGCTCAACTTTAGCACCTCGTTGTGGTTGATGAAAAAACAGCCATGCGCCTTTTTCTGTATCACGCACCGATAGCAAGTCTATGCTCGTGCCGCATGAATTGGCAAAACCAATACAGGCTAATGTAGGATGACCCTGTGAATCATAGGCGGCTTTTAAGGCAGGGCCTCGTTTTTCGATGATTTGATCGGGTTGCAGGGTTGCTAAGTTTTGAATCAAAACAGCCAAACGGCGCGGGGTGGAAAAAATACGAATCGCACCGTGAGCTAATTCGGCTTTTTTGAAGCCTTTTTCTAATTGCGCAGCCAGTGCTTGCGCGAGTGTCTGTTGAGATTTATAGGGGAGCTCTTCAGTACCAATTTCTAGTAGTAAATCATTTGTGTTCATGTGGTTATCCTTGTTTTAAAGCATCGCTTGGACAAGTCCGCGCTCTCCCTCTTTGCAGTCCCCCATGCGGTTGCCAGCAATGGGACTATTTGCGACGAACAACTTTCACGAGAAACTCTTTGTTTTAGGCCATCTAAAGGGCGGCGGTAATTGCTGAGGAAAATTTAATGTAACCATTCAGCATAATGAGCAAACGGGCATATTTTGCCGATTTTGGCGGAAAAAATTCCCTTAAAAAACCCCCTGGTTTTGTCTCACTTTCAGGGAGAACGAGTATATGCTGCGCTTTTTCGGCCATTTTTTACACCAGACTTGACTAAAATCTGACCGTTTATGCCAGTCTTTGTATGGTGGTGAATAGTTACAATTTAATTCGCTTTTTCATGCCCCGTCAGCGTGTTACAGGACTTTTTATTTTTTCCCGAGATTCATACCAACTTTTGGCAACTGCAAAAGCGAGTTTTCGAATACGTAAAATATAGGCTTGTCGTTCAGTCACTGAAATGGCGTGCCGAGCATCGAGTAAATTGAACGTATGAGAGGCTTTAGTCACTCGGTCATATGCTGGCAAGGGTAATGCCGATAACAGCAATTGCTGTGCTTCTTCTTCATAGTGGTTAAATTGTGTGAATAAAAAAGCAACAGGCGCGTGTTCAAAGTTATAGGCAGACATTTCTATTTCTTGTTGTCGAAATACATCACCATAAGTCACTATGCCTGCAGGCGTATTTGCCCATACTAGGTCATACATGCTTTCTGCTTTTTGTAGATACATGGCTAATCGTTCTAATCCATAAGTCAATTCGCCTGAAACTGGGTTACAGGGGAGTCCGCCGATTTGTTGAAAATAGGTAAACTGCGTGATTTCCATGCCATTTTGCCAAACTTCCCAGCCTAATCCCCATGCGCCGATAGTTGGTGATTCCCAGTTATCTTCTACAAAACGTATGTCATCGACTAGCGGATCAATGCCTAGCATACGCAAAGAGTTGAGATATTTTTCTTGTATGTCATCAGGCGAGGGCTTGAGAAGCACTTGGAATTGGTAGTAATGTTGCGCGCGATTTGGATTTTCACCATAGCGGCCATCAGTCGGTCGCCTGCACGGTTGCGCATAAGCCACATGCCAGGGCTCTGGACCTATCGCCCGCAAAAATGTGTGAGGGCTAAATGTGCCTGCACCTACTTCTGTATCTAAGGGTTGTAAAATGAGGCAACCTTGATTTGCCCAATACTGTTGTAGCTTAAAAATAATATCTTGAAATGTTAGCATGAGGATTCTTTCTTTTATTTAAAATATCGAGCATCCACGCGAGTCAATCTTTCTGCTAAAGACTGCAGGTAAAATTGGCGATGGATGTGATGTTTCTTTGATTTTCGGTTGATCTGGATGGTCATGAATGTGATCAGATGATTTAGGGTAAATCTGAAAAATACGATTCGAGCTGTACTGATTGCGATTACGCCAAACAAGACAATCGCAGGTGGCATATGATGCGCAGTCAGCGTTGTATATGTGATATAAGCGGCAGCAGTGGGTGCTAGTAATGCCAACAGGTTAGGAATAGCTGTCATCAAATTCATGGTTGTTTTTGTTATGCTGCCCGATAGCAGCGTTAACAATTTGCCGAATACTTGATAAGTGGCGATAATTGTTATCATCAGATCGGGTATTTCCGCAATGAGTGCAACGGATATCGCAAATGCAGTATACGCCCAAACTTGGTGGTATAAAAAATCATGAATCAAAAAAACATTGACCATGCCTGCAGCCAACGGGATAAAAATCGCGAATAGGATCTGTAATATTCGGGCAAATTGTTTTAGTCCAGCAGTGTGAGTGGGTAAATCGCGATAGGCAGTTATTTTTTTCAACAACTGCTCAGCGCTCATATTGTCAGTGATAGCGGTTTCTTTTTCTGCCCAATGGCGAATGCTGTTAATGAAAACAGCTTTTTGTTTTCGTTGTGTTTGATCTTGTTGTTGATCGCCAAGCCAATTGGAGACTTGTTCAAACAAGCGGCTATACCCGACTAATCCATAGCCATAACAGCCAACCAAAGTCACAATCGCCAAACATTGTTGGGCGCTAGAGGCATATTGAACCGCCGCATAAACGGGGGCGATACACGATAAGGTTGCAAATAACCCGATGAGACATGCACGAATATGTCGTGGAAAAAAACCGTTTATGGGGGTGAATAGTTTTTTTTCTATCGATGTTTTGAGGTCTAGTGTCTTTGTTGCCTCTGTCATGATCCACCAACCATCTGTACCAATCGTCAGCACAATGCCGAATGCAAAAATGATGGCAATCATTGGTGAAATATGGGCTGGAAAAATATGTGCAGCGGACATGCTAGACCAAATCCAGGGCAATCCCCAGGCCATGCCAAATAAGATCAGCACTGTTTTTGCAAGTGTTCGCCAAAGTGTTTTTGGTCTTTGGTTCGCGTTTAATATTTGATCGGTGATGTATTTTTCTAGTAGTGTCATCATGACCTGCTGGGGGCTGCTGATAATTTGCGATACGCAATCAGAAAATCAAGCGCTTCTGACAAGCAAAGTCGCGTATTTCAATAACCCCTACTTTCTTCAAATAAAGCCCGCCCTATCAGCATGCGTCGAATTTCATTCGTGCCGGCACCAATTTCATATAATTTTGCATCTCTCAATATTCGACCTGCGGAATATTCGTTCATATATCCGTTACCGCCTAGGCATTGTATCGTTTCTAAGGCCATATGTGTGGCTTTTTCAGAACAATATAAAATGACGCCAGCTGCATCTTTTTTATCTATTCTGCCGGCATCACAGGCTTTGCCGATTTGATATAAATAGGCGCGACTGGCATTCAACGCATTGTACATATCGGCTAATTTTCCTTGGATTAATTCAAACTCACCAATAGATTTGCCAAACTGTTTTCGCGCTACGATATAAGGCAAAACAATATCCATACAGGCTTGCATCAGCCCTAGCGGACCTGCCGCTAGAATAACACGTTCATAATCGAGCCCGCTCATTAACACTTCTACGCCTTTGTTTTCAATGTGCAATACATTTTCAATAGGAACCATGCAGTGCTCAAAAACCAATTCACAGGTATTGGATCCACGCATACCTAGCTTGTCTAATTTTTGCGCGGTACGAAATCCCGTGAATTTGCTTTCTAGGATAAATGCGGTAATGCCATGCGATTTAGCCTCTTTTTCAGTCTTGGCGTACAAGATGAATACATCCGCATCGGGTCCATTGGTAATCCACATCTTTGTGCCATTTAAAACGTAATGATCGTTTTTTTTATCCGCTTGTAATTTCATGCTCACGACATCTGAGCCAGCATTCACTTCACTCATGGCTAATGCGCCTACATGTTCGCCGCTTAATAATTTCGGCAGATATTGTTGTTTTTGAGCGGTCGTGCCAAAACGATGAATCTGATTTACGCATAAATTGGCGTGTACACCATAGCTCAATCCAATTGAACCTGATGCGCGAGAGATTTCTTCCATGGCAATGATTTGTGCTAAATAGCCCATGTTAGAGCCGCCATAAGCTTCGTCGACGGTAATGCCAAATAATCCCATCTGTCCAAACTTTGGCCATAAATGGCGCGGGAAATGGTTGTTTTGATCGGTTTCTGCGGCAATAGGTGCAACTTCTTGTTGCGCAAATGATTGAACAGTCTCTTTCAACAAGTTGAGCGTTTCATCAAGATCAAAAAAAAGTGGTGTTGTATTCATGGTTTTTTTTAGGGTATTGAAATATGCTATGTTATGCGAATATCGCGAAAACGTAGAACTTGCAAAATTAGAGGGCATTATAGCAGATGTATAAATTCATTCGATCTTTATTATTTTTATTGTCACCAGAAACCGCGCATCGGATAAGTTTAGCCGGTTTGTCTCGGTTTTCTGGGCGTTCCGCTGATTTATCGCCGACACCTTCAGAAGACGCACCGATTAACGTCATGGGAATATCTTTCCAAAACAGGCTCGGTATTGCTGCAGGTTTAGATAAAAATGGGGCACATATTTGCGCATTGGCTGCGCTAGGTTTTGGTTTTATTGAGGTGGGGACTGTCACGCCTAGGCCGCAATCGGGTAATCCAAAGCCTCGATTGTTTAGGATCCCTAAAGCGGCAGCACTGATTAATCGAATGGGATTTAATAATGTTGGTGTAGCGGCATTAATCGCTAATGTTCAGCGTGCTAATTTCCAAGGCATTTTAGGTATTAATATTGGTAAAAATGCAGACACTCCCTTAGAAAAAGCAGTGGATGATTATGTTTTTTGTTTGGAAAAAGTATACCCACATGCCAGTTATATTGCGGTGAATATTTCTTCGCCGAATACGCCTGGGTTGCGTGAATTACAAAACGTGGCGTATCTCGATCATTTATTATCGCAGCTGAAAAAAACGCAAATGGAGTGCGCAAAAAAACATCAGCGATACGCACCTTTGGTGGTTAAAATTTCACCTGATTTGGATGCGCAACAACTCAAGCAGCTCGCTGAAACGTTATTAGCGCATCGTGTCGACGGGGTCATTGCCACAAATACAACGCTGGCTCGCGATCCTGTTCGTCAATTTAAGCAGGCAAAAGAAACAGGCGGATTAAGCGGAAAGCCACTTTTTGAATTATCATTGAACACCGTGACACAGCTCGGCCATCATCTAGCGGGCGGCATACCGATCATCGCCTGTGGCGGCATTTCGAATAAAGCGGAGATGGCTCAAATGATTTCAGCCGGCGCAAGTTTGGTTCAAATTTATACTAGCTTTATTTATCAAGGGCCAGGGATAGTGAAGCGCTTTTTATGAGCCACCGCAATGCCCAAGATCTTTGCACGCGCTTGAAAAACCAATTATTTTTTTATGCCGATCTATGCGCATCCCAGCAATTCCCGTTGTCCTTTAAGCGGGTCTAAAAAAAAGAGTTTCTGGTAAAAGCTATTTGTAGAAACGCGAAGCTTCCCGTCAAAAGTCGGGATCCGTACCCTCTTAAGCTCAGCCGGCATACTGCTCGCATCAAACAAAGCCAAGTACTGAAAAGATTCTGGCTTTCAAGTATCATCAGTATGCGCTGTTGTGCAAATTTTGCTCGCGAAGGCGCCGTGCAACTTGCTTCGATTTTTAAATTTGTATAGACTCCTATTGAAAAAAATCGATGCTGCTGGTGTTTGAAGCAGATAAAATATACTCGTCTCGCTTCAGAAATGCAAAAACCAGCATCTTGAAGTGGAGTGAGTATATACTGCTCGTACTTGAATGTGAGAATTTTAATGTGTCTGTTTTTTTGATACGAGCAGTATCATCTATTTGAATTTAAGGGGGCAGCAAAACATTTCCCCCTTAAAAAAACCCGATTTTGTCTCACATTGAAGTGAGACGGATATATATTAAATACAGTTGATCGCCATATGTCGCGTCTCGCTCTGCAAGTCACAAGAACCCAAGTGCGCCGGTGGTTTTTAGTCCAGACCTCCATCCTAATATTGGCAGCTTTAGGTGTTTTATATGTCAAAGGATTTTTTTGGGCAAAATCATTTGGCTTAGGTGGTTTATTATGTATGCTTCCGCAATGGGTATTTGCCTATATGTGGCTTAGATACTACAAAGCAAGTGCCGCCTCTAAGCTTGTGAGTGTTTTTTATATCGGAGAAGTGATAAAGCTTTTTCTGACTTGTGCGCTGTTCATTGTTGTCGTTAAATATATCCCTATTAACCTGATTTCAGGTATAACAGGTTTTATGATTGCCCAAGTGGCATTTTGGATTGCACCTTTATTTTCTTTTAAGCCAAAGATTAATTAAAAAACAAGGAAGCAAATTCCGCGTTTTGAGTGTGAGTGACTAAAAAAACCTGATACTAATGACCTATGCAATTACAGACATCTGGTGAATACATACAACACCATCTTCATCAACTTGCTTTTGATCTACATGGAATGGCATTAGGCGCTAATGGTTTCTGGACGTTTCATCTGGACACCATGGGCATCTCTATTGTATTAGGCGTCATTGCCTTAACGTTATTTCGTCTAGCTGCACGCAAAGCAACTTCGGGCACGCCAGGAAAATTACAAAACTTCGTAGAAATACTCGTAGAATTTGTGCAAAATCTAGTCAAGGAATCGTTTCATGGGAAAAGCAAGCTGATCGCTCCCTTGGCACTCACCATATTCGTTTGGGTGTTTCTCATGAATTTTATCGATTTGCTACCGGTAGATCTCATTCCGCGAATCGCTCGAATATTCGGATTACCCTATTTTCGAGCGGTACCAACTGCTGACGTGAACATGACCTTTGCTTTATCGATCACCGTGTTTTTGCTCATTGTTTTTTATAATTTCAAAATAAAAGGGATCAAAGGGGTTGGAAAAGAAATGTTCACCTTTCCTTTTGGTATTTGGTTTTTTCCGTTCAATATTTTGCTCAGACTCATCGAAGAATTATCCAAGCCTATTTCTTTAGCATTAAGATTATTCGGAAATTTATTTGCAGGAGAGCTTATTTTTATTTTAATTGCCATCATCCCTTGGTGGATTCAGTGGACAGTCGGTGGGATATGGGCTATTTTCCATATACTGATCATCACCATTCAAGCTTTCATTTTTATGATGTTGACGATTGTTTATCTGAGTATGGCGCATGAATCACATTAAAAATAGGGTTTGTTTTAATGTGCCGCTTGCCTCATTCTTCTCTTTTGGGAGAGGGTTTTCGTAGCCTGAATGAGGGGGGTGAAATAAATCACCGCTTTCGCCGAGACGCTTCGCGTTTCCACGAAAAAATTTTATCAGCAACCCTTGATTTTAAGCGCTTTAAAGGGCGGCGGAAATTGCTGTGAATTTTTCAGTATCATTTTTTTAATTAACTTTACTTTATGTTAGGAGATCTCATGGAAATTGTTCAATCAGTGGCTAATGTGCAAGGTCTTGCAGCTATCGCTGCTGCGCTTTTTGTAGGGCTTGCCTCGCTTGGAACCGCTATCGGTTTTGGTATTTTAGGGGGTAAATTTTTAGAAGGTGTCGCTCGTCAACCTGAGTTAGGCCCTATGTTAATGTTACGCATGTTTCTCATGGCTGGTTTAGTGGATGCATTTGCAGCGATCTCTATCGTTTTAGGATTGTTGCTTTTCTTTGCAGATAACCCATTCCTAAAAGAAGTATTAAAAGTCGCTAGTAAACAGGTGAGCTAATGGATCTCAATGCAACTCTCATTGGTCAAATGCTCACTTTCGTGGTGTTTATTTTATTCACCATGAAATATGTTTGGCCTCCCCTCATTAAAGCAATGAGCGATCGCGAGAAAAAAATTGCAGATGGTTTAGCTGCAAGTCAACGGGGTGAGCGAGAATTGATTTTGGCGCAGCAAAAAGCGATAGATATCTTGCAAGAAAGCAAAGCGACGGCTGCCAATATCATCCACCAAGCGCATAGTCGTGCTGAGCATTTATGTGAAGAAGGCAAGCAACAAGCCAAGCAGCAGGCTGAACACTTAATTGCTCAAGCTCAGATACAGATTGAACAGCAATTTCATGAAACACAACGAGTGCTAAAAAATCAAATCGCTGAGTTAGCGCTCAGTATGGCTGAGAAAATTGTGCAACAAAATTTAGATCAGCATCAATTGCTCAATAAATTAGTTGAAGAACTATAAATAGCACTAATTGCCGCTAATAAAAACTATGGCAGAAAAAAATCAAACCATGAATCGCGAGCAGTCTGCCCGTTTTTCACGCCCCTATGCGCGAGCTGCATTTGATTATGCGATGGAGCATCAAGCATTAGATCAATGGTCGCGCATGTTACGCACTGTGGCGGCTTATATTCAAGACGGTCAAATGATTCAACTATTTGCTAACCCGCAATATACTCGAGAAGCGCTAGGTGACCTTGTGTTAGCGCTAGCAAAAGACGCGTTAGACCCCGCTTGTAAAAATTTTATTCAACTATTAACCTGCAATGGTAGGCTCTCTCTATTGCCAGAGATTTATCTATTGTTTGAGCAATTGCGCGCGGCTATACAGGCGACGCGGCAGGTTCAGATTAAATCCGTCGTTCCATTGACAGATGCGCATTTGAGTCAATTGCAAGCGACATTGAGCAAGCGATTTGGGCAGCCCGTTATTCTAGAAACAGAGATTGATCCTCACTTGCTAGGCGGTTTTGTTATTTATTCCGGAGACCACGTGATTGATAATTCTGTTCGTGGCAGATTTAAGAAACTAAAAATAGCATTAACGCAATAACAGCAACTCCCGCCCCCCTCTGGATCGTCTAAAATAAGAGGAGGTCTTGTAAAAAGTATTCGTAAAACAACCCTATTACTGGCAACCGTATGGGTGATTGCAATGAGAGAGATGGCGCTTCTCCCTCGTTGCCTTAAGTCTGGATTTATGCCAAGCGACACGTTAAAACAACGAAGCAAATTCTGCGTTTTGGCCGGATTTGCTGATTCAATCATGAATAGCGCCGAGTGATCACTCAAAAACAAGCACATACAGGATACCAACATGGAACTATCATCTGCTGAAATTAGTCATCTGATTAAACAACGTATTGTTGATTTTAATATTCATCCAGAAGTAAAGACGGAAGGAACCATTGTCAGCCTGAAGGATGGCATTGTTCGCATCTACGGGCTATCCGATGTAATGTTGGGTGAAATGATTGAGTTTCCTGGAAATGTCTACGGGCTAGCGCTTAATTTAGAAAAAGATTCTGTCGGTGCTGTTGTATTAGGCCCCTGTAATCATTTAG
Source organism: Gammaproteobacteria bacterium (assembly GCA_030830425.1). Classification (GTDB taxonomy): domain Bacteria; phylum Pseudomonadota; class Gammaproteobacteria; order JAURND01; family JAURND01; genus JAURND01. The sequence goes on along the minus strand of JAURND010000093.1, from coordinate 7,264 downwards.
AAGAAGGTCAAAAAGTGCATTGCACTGGCCGAATCTTAGAAGTTCCTGTTGGAGAAGGTTTGTTGGGACGAGTTGTCAATGCATTAGGGCAAGCTATTGACGCAAAAGACCCCATCCACACCACAGAAACAGCGCCCATTGAAAAAGTAGCGCCTGGCGTCATTACGCGCCAATCCGTTAATCAGCCCATCCAAACAGGATTAAAATCGATTGACTCCATGGTGCCCATTGGCCGAGGGCAGCGCGAATTAATTATTGGTGATCGTCAAACCGGTAAAACAGCAATCGCGATTGATACCATCATCAATCAAAAAGGCACTGGTGTAAAATGCGTCTATGTGGCGATTGGCCAAAAAGCCTCTTCGGTTGCGGCTGTGATTCGTAAACTAGAAGAGCACGATGCCCTCAAGCATACCATCGTCGTTGCTGCCACTGCCGCTGATCCAGCTGCATTGCAGTTTATTGCGCCTTATGCCGGATGTGCCATGGGCGAATATTTTCGCGACAAGGGTGAAGACGCGCTCATTATTTATGATGATCTAACTAAACAAGCTTGGGCGTATCGGCAGATCTCATTATTATTGCGTCGCCCACCAGGGCGAGAGGCTTACCCAGGCGATATCTTTTATTTGCATTCCCGATTATTAGAGCGGGCTGCTCGTGTCAATGAAGAATACGTAGAAAGACATACTCAAGGAAAAGTAAGCGGAAAAACAGGTTCTTTAACGGCTTTACCCATCATTGAAACGCAAGCAGGCGACGTTTCTGCTTTTGTGCCCACCAATGTCATTTCTATCACCGATGGGCAAATTTTTCTCGAAACTGGCTTATTTAATTCAGGCATGCGTCCAGCCATTAATCCAGGGCTATCTGTGTCTCGAGTGGGCGGTGCGGCTCAAACCAAATTGATTCGTAAGCTAGCCGGCGGTATTCGTATTGCTTTAGCGCAATATCGTGAATTAGCGGCATTTTCTCAATTTGCGTCTGATTTAGATGAAACAACACGCAAACAGCTTGAAAGAGGCCAGCGCGTCACGGAAATTTTAAAACAAGCGCAATATCAACCCCTGAATGTTGTTGAAATGGGCATTAGCTTATATAGCGTCAATGAAGGCTATCTGGATGATGTAGAGCTCCAAAAAATCAAAGATTTTGAACATGCTTTGCATGATTTTTTGCGAGAGAACAAAGCTGACTTTTCGCAGAAACTGAATGAAAACCCTGTTTACACCGACGAAATCGCTGACCAGTTTAAGCAAATTTTAGAAGAATTTAAAAAGACGCAGACCTGGTAACAGCAATCACAGTTCAAAACGCCGAACTTGCTTGCTGGTTTTGGTGCATCGTTTGTTTTTTTCGTAACCATTCAGCATAATTAGGTAGAAGCAGTGGATCCCGGCCTTCGCCGGGACGCTTCGCGTTTTGCCAATTTTGGCAGAAAAAATTCCCTTAAAATGCTCACATATACCTATATGCTGCGCTTTTTCGGCCATTTTTTACACCAGACTTGACTAAAATCTGACCGTTTATGCCAGTCTTTGTATGGTGGTGAATAGTTACTTTTTCTCTTACTCCCTTGTCGGAGAAATTGCTCGCAGTGCGAAGGAAGGCTGAAATGGATCCTGGCTTTTACGGGGAGGCTTTGCGTTTCTAAGAACAACTTTTGCGAAAAAAACATTTATTTTGGCCGTTCTAAAGGTTAGTCGGAATTGCTAGCCTGGTAAGGATATTTTGATGTTGAATAAAAAATTATTGCAGAAGGCGCCCAATACCAATTTCTTAATGGTGAAACTCGTATTGGTTTTTATGTTTTTGTTCACAGGATTAATTGGCGTCGCTCGGGCTGATCATGAACAACAACTGACATCTGCCTCGCTATTAACCCAAGAAAACACCCCATCTACGGCTTCGCCAAACACGAATCGCCCTATCATTCCGCCAGATATAGAAAAAATTTTAAAGCGTGGGGTATTGCGCGTGGCAGTGCTCACCAATGAGACTTCTCCATTTCTTGAGCGCAAACCATCAGGAGAAACAACGGGGTATGACATTGATATGGCTAAAGATATCGCCAATCATTTAGGCGTAAAAATCAATTTCAACTTTTCAGCAAAAAGCTTTAATGATTTAATCAAATTGATCGATATGGATGAAGTGGATATTGCAACCAGCATTACGCCTACTTTACCCAGAGCTAAATTTATCGCTTTCTCTAAACCCTATGCCTTGCCAAATTTAGTGCTGTTTTTGAATCAAGCCGATTTTGCGCAAGCGCATATCGATATTCAGCAAATTAACAATCCTAAGTATCATATTGGTTTTCTGCAAGATAGCGCTTACTACAGTTTACTCAAAGAAAATTATTTGCACGCAACTGCTGTTCCTTATACCGATCTTCATCAAGGGCTAAGCGATGTTATTTCTGGAAAATTGTTTGCTTTTTTTATGGATCAACCACACCTGAAAATTTGGCTTCATGAGCATCCGCAAGGTAATTTATATGGTCAAATCATGGTGTTGAAAGAAAAATCGCTACCATTAACCATCGCTACTGCTTGGAATAATCCAAATTTTCTAGCGTGGTTAAATCAATACTTGGAAATTTCAACAAGAAATGGTACTCAAGCGAATTTAATGGCGAAATACTTCAATTAGACTCGAAATTCCCGCCATCTCTTTAAAAGTGGCTAAAAAAAGGGTTTCTTATGAACATTGTTCGTCGTAAATAGTGTTATGGCTGACAGATTCATGGGGATTGTTAATGGAGAGATAGTGGTTGTTCCCCCTTAACCGTTGGCGCGGACTGCTTACAGCGACGCGTTAAAATAAGAAAGCAAATTTTGCATGTTGAGCGGGAATTGCTGAAATTAGAGAGAAATCTTTGCACAAATCATCACTGATGTTAACGGGCCCCAAACGCTGGCTATTAAATCCTTGGGCCATCTTATTGGGTATCAGTATTGGTATTGCGGTAGGGCTCACTAAAAATCCTTTCCATGTGCTATTCAGAGAGTTAGGTGCCATTTATTTGCAATTATTGCAAATGTGTATTTTTCCCACTATTGTGATCGCTGTTATTGTGAGTGTAGGAAATTTATTGCATTCACATATCACAGGCTCCCTTCGTCGGCTTGGCCTGGTGTTTATTATCGGTCTCATACTGGCCACAGGCTTTAGTATTTTAGGAAGCACGTTGATTGAGCATTTTTCATTGAGCGCTCAAGACCAAATTATATTGGGCGAAAAATTAGCGGAAGCTCAACACAGTTTAGGGATAGTCATGGATACTTCGTTGAATAACGAAGACATCTGGTCATTTATCAGTAGCGCTATCGCCACTAATATTTTTAAAGCTTTGAGTCAAGGCAGTACTTTACCCGTCATTATTTTTTGCATTGTGTTAGGCATTGCTTTGGGTAAAACTAAATCCAAAAAATCTATGATCACGCTTTCTGCATTAGATGGGGTGTATACTGCCTTGTTGAAGCTAGTTGATTGGTTAATGTATGTTTTGCCATTTGGGCTGTGTTTTGTGTTTGGCGGCTTAATGAGTACGATTGGTTTTGAGGTGCTTGCGCCATTGGGTGGATTAATTGTATTGTTCCTAGTCATAGGATTCCTGTTTGCTACCATTAACTTATTTATGTTAGCTAAGCGGATGCAATGCTCATTTTTTCAGGTTTTAGCGGCACTCAAAACACCTTTGCTGATTGCATTGGGTACAGCCAGTAGTTTTGCCGCTCTACCAACGACATTGCAAAGCCTAGAGAAAGAATTGTGTCTTGATAGAAAAATTATTGGATTACTTGTCCCTATTGGCGTAAATTTCTATCAAATTGGCAGTATGTTGAAATACACGTTACTGGTTGTTTTTATTGCCATGTTATATCACAACCAGTTACATTGGTTTGATTATTTGATTATCTATGCGACAGGACTCATTATGAGTGTTGCTGGATCTGGTGCGCCTAGTATAGCAGTTGTGAGTATGTTTGTTGTTATGCTAGACCCACTTGGGTTACCTGTTTTGCCGGGTATCTCCTTGCTCGCCCTGATAGACCCACTCATTGATCCATTTGTGACCATGGTGAATATCATTGGTAACTGCACAGCAACCGCATTAATTATTCCCAGAAAAGAATTAAGTAAATCCATAGCGCTTATTAAAGAAAAAGCAGCAATTTCCGGTATTCTTTAATAGAGCCTAAAGCAAAGTCTTTCTTGTGAAAGTTGTTCGTAGTCAATATTCCCATTACTGACAGTCGTTCGGGGGATTCTTCAGGGAGAAATGACAGTTCTCCCTGTTAACTGCGAGCGCAGACTTGTTCAAGCGGCGCATTAAAACCAGGCAGCAAATTCCACGTTTTAGCGGAAATTGCTAAAGAACAATTGATATGATCAAATCCCAGCAATTCCTTATATTTTGAGGTTATTATCCTATGTCCGGCGGAAAAGAAATTCGCGCAAAAATTGCGAGTGTTAAAAACACACAAAAAATCACTAAAGCGATGGAAATGGTCGCGGCTAGTAAGATGCGTAAAGTACAGATACGCATGCGCACTTCTCGCCCTTACGCTGAAAAAATACGTCAAGTCATTGGCCATTTAGCGGCTAGCACTAGTGAATATCGCCATGCTTATTTAATAAAGCGAGACCAAATTAAACGTGTTGGATTCGTGGTTATTTCCACAGACCGTGGTTTGTGTGCGAGTTTAAATGCTAATTTATTTAAACAAACCGTGATGCAAATGCGCCAATGGCATGAAAAAGGCGTAGAGATTGATTTATGCTTGATTGGAAAAAAAGCAGAAAGCTTTTTCAAACGCTTAGGCGGAAACATCATTGCGACCGCCAATCATTTGGGTGATGCGCCTAAGATTGAAGATCTCATTGGTATTGTAAAAGTCATGCTGGATGCTTATGATGAAAACCGACTCGATGCGGTTTATATCGCTCATAATCATTTTGTGAATTCCATGCTGCAACAACCGATGGTCAATCAATTGTTACCCCTAGAAATATCGACCGTCAGCAAAAAAATGGGGCATTGGGATTATATTTATGAGCCAGATGCACGCGAGTTATTAACTGCATTGCTCATGCGTTATATTGAAACGCAAGTCTATCAATCCGTCGTTGAAAATATTGCTTGCGAACAAGCTGCCCGAATGGTTGCCATGAAAAATGCTAGCGAAAATGCAGGCGACTTAATCAGCGAATTGCAACTCATTTATAACAAAGCCCGCCAGGCATTGATTACCCGTGAAATTGCAGAAATTACAGCTGGCGCAGAAGCGGTATAGCGCCATAAAACACTTGAATCCCTAAAACCACTCAAAAAATAGGCCAAAAATATGTCAGAAAAAACCACTTCCGGAAAAATTATTCAAATTATCGGCGCCGTGATTGATGTGGAATTCCCACGCCATTTAATCCCAAAAATTTATGATGCCCTACTCGTCATCGATCGACAGCTCATTTTAGAAGTCCAGCAACAGCTGGGAGATGGTGTTGTTCGCGCTATTGCGATGGGTTCATCAGAAGGACTGCGTCGTGGCTTGAGTGTCACGAATACGGGTAAACCGATCACGGTCCCCGTGGGTAAAAATACCTTGGGACGCATCATGAATGTATTGGGCGAACCGATTGATGAAGCAGGTCCCATTGCAGCGGATCAAATGATGCCCATTCATCGAGAACCGCCGACATTAGCAGAGCAATCCCTCAGTACTGAATTATTGCAAACGGGTATTAAAGTGATCGATTTACTCTGTCCTTTTGCAAAAGGTGGAAAAGTGGGTTTATTTGGTGGGGCTGGTGTAGGAAAAACCGTAAATATGATGGAGTTAATTCGAAATATCGCTGTTGAACACAGCGGATACTCGGTATTCTCAGGCGTGGGAGAACGGACACGTGAAGGCAATGATTTTTACCACGAAATGAAAGAATCTAACGTGCTAGATAAAGTATCTCTGGTTTATGGTCAGATGAACGAACCGCCTGGTAATCGATTGCGTGTTGCGCTTACAGGGTTAACCGTCGCAGAAAGTTTCAGAGATGAAGGGCGTGATGTCTTGTTGTTTATTGATAACATTTTTCGTTACACGTTAGCAGGAACCGAAGTGTCTGCATTGCTAGGACGCATGCCATCAGCAGTCGGTTATCAGCCTACATTGGCTGAAGAAATGGGCGTGCTTCAAGAACGAATCACCTCGACCAAAAAAGGCTCTATCACTTCTGTTCAAGCCGTTTACGTTCCTGCAGACGATTTAACAGACCCTTCTCCGGCAACCACATTTGCGCATTTGGACGCAACGGTTGTGTTGTCTCGTCAAATTGCCGAATTAGGGATTTATCCGGCGATTGATCCGTTGGACTCTAGCAGTCGCCAATTGGATCCATTAGTCATTGGCCAAGAACATTATAACGTAGCCCGAGCAGTACAAGGAACACTACAACGCTATAAAGAATTAAAAGATATTATTGCTATTTTAGGGATGGATGAACTTTCTGAAGAAGACAAACTCTCTGTGCGTCGCGCTCGAAAAATACAGCGATTTTTGTCTCAACCCTTTTTTGTGGCTGAAATATTTACGGGTTCCCCGGGTAAATATGTGTCTTTAGAGGAAACCATTCGAGGATTTAAAGCGATTATAGACGGCGAATGCGATCATATGTCTGAACAGTCTTTTTATATGGTCGGCACACTCGAAGAAGCAAAGGCCAAGGCGGCAAAGGAATAAACGATGACCATGACATTTCATCTAGATATCGTTAGCTTAGAAGAAGCTATATTTTCTGGTCGCGTTGAAAAAATCATTGCTACCGGAAAATTAGGAGAGCTTGGCATTTTTCCGGGACATACACCTTTATTAACCACTTTAAAACCTGGTTTTATTCGCACCGTTAAACAAGGTGGCGAAGAAGAAGTTTTTTATATCTCTGGTGGCATATTAGAAGTGCAGCCTGAAATAGCCACTATTCTAGCAGACACGCTATTGCGAGCCGCTCATCTCAATGAAGCAGCTGCATTGCAAGCGAAAGAACAAGCTGAAAAACAATTAGCTAAAAAATCGACAGAGTTTGCCTATGGTCAAGCCATGCATGAATTGGCAGAAGCTACCGCACAGCTTAGGGCTATTCAAGAACTACGTAAAAAAGCAGCGCGTCATTAATATACTCACTTTCAGGGAGAGCGAGTATATACTGCTCGTACTTGAAAGTGAGAATCTTGATGTGTCTGCTTTTTTGATACGAGCAGTAT
>JAURND010000092.1 GCA_030830425.1 Gammaproteobacteria bacterium | reverse complement strand
TTTCAAGTACGAGCAGTATAGATGTTAACTTTCGAAACAAAACTTAAAAAACCCATGAAAAAAATACTCACCCTAGCTTTCATCAGTATCTTTGCTTTTTTCATCCCGCTCACTATTTGGGCTGCTAACGATAGCGCGAAGAACACAGCGCAAAAAGCATTACGCATGATACGCGTCACGCCAGAGGGTGAAGATGTGCCGGCAGGCAGGCAAATTGTCATTGAGTTTAATCGTCCGGTTGTGCCCATGGGTCGCATGGAACGCAAGCAAGATGAACTACCCATTACGATAACACCTGGCCTGAACTGTCATTGGCGGTGGCTCAACACCAGTACTTTGGCCTGTCATTTAGATGAACCAGATGCACTGCAATTGTCGACACGATATACCGTCACTATTCATCCCGGGATCAATGCAGAAGATGGCGCGACAATGACTGATCCCTACCATCAGTCTTTTATCACCGAGCGACCCAAGATTCGAGAAGCACGCGTGATCAGCTGGTTAACACCTGATCGACCTGTCATCGAGATTTACACTTCGCAACCGGTCAAACGTGAGTCCTTGCAGAAAAATTTGTCATTCCAGGTTACTAAAAAAACGATCTATGCGGTGAACGTTGAAAAAATAATGCTCAACACGAATGCAAACGGTCTAACAAACACATCAGCGATTAAAGATGATTGGGAAAAAGATGCAACGATTGGGACACACTGGCAAGTCACTGCTCAAACAGATTTACCGCCAGATACCCGCGTTACCTTGCATGTGACACCCGGACTCATTTCTATTTTAGGGGCTGAGAAGAGTATTCAACATGAAGATGTTTTATCAACAGACACTTATCCTGCCTTTGAATTTTTGGGCATTAGTTGTATCTCTAATGCCAATAAAGAAGTACTCATTACCCCTGATAAACCGCAAACAACCGCTGAGCGATGCAACCCTTTAAGCGGAATTGCACTTCGTTTTACCGCTCCGGTAACACGTGCAGCGTTTTATGAAAATTTCAGGGTTACTCCTGAACTAGTATGGGGCGATAAAGAGAACTGGATAAATACCAATCATTACTATTCTGAATTAAACGGAAGCCATCAAAAAGATCAGACTTTTAGTGTTTGGTTCCCGCCTGCAAAAGCGAACCAAACCTATGTGGTAGAGACTAAGCATAAAAACCAGCGTTCTTTATACACCCCCTCAAATATAAGGGGTATACCACATCTTTGGTCATGGATCGCTTATTTGAGAAAAGCGCTGGATTATCAAAACAAGCCGCAGGAAGTCGCACCGAACTGGATCTTATCGTTCTTCAAAGCGCAACCACAAACCACTTTAAAAGATGAATTTGGTAGAGTATTACAACGATCGATTCATTTAGCATTTAGCACCGATCATCGTCCACCCCATGCCCTCATGCCTTATGCGCAAGCAATTTTGGAAAAAGCCATCGATAGCGATATTCCACTATATGTGAATAATCTTCGCAGTTTTACGTTTGATTACCATAGTCTCACTGCGAACGAAGAACAACAGCACCAAACCTTTACCCAGTCCATTCATAACGTTCAAGATATTCAATTTGCGATACCCATGGGGATACGACAAATGCTGCACGGTCATTCTGGTTTGCTGTATGGCCAATTATCGACAAATCCTAAAACAACAAGAGATGATACACCACGACCCACCTTATTTGCAGAAGTCACACCTTATGAAGCACATGTAAAATTAGGACATTTCAATACCCTAGCTTGGGTGACCGATTTGGCAACAGGTCAACCCGTTAATGCGGCGAAAGTGGTGATTTACAAAGATGTACCGAAAGATTTTTCGGCACCACACGATATTTTAGCCACTGCGATCACCGATGAATCTGGGATAGCGCTGTTACCGGGCCTTGAAACGCTAGACCCTGATTTAAGTATATTGAACAGTTGGGGAGATAATACCCAGCATTTATTTATGCGCATTGACAAATCGAAAGACATCGCTGTATTGCCGATATCCAATGATTTTGAAGTGGGAACTTGGCAACTCACCGATTCAAACTCATCATTATCAGCACAGAGTCAGCAGAAATATGGTCATATGATCGCATGGGGAACCACAGCGCAAGGCATTTACCGAGTTGGAGATACGATTCAATATAAACTTTATGTGCGCAATCAAGACAATAAAACGCTATTGCCTGCCCCTGATCAAGGCTATACGCTAAAAATTATCGATCCCACCGCTAAAACAGTGGCAGAAATTAAAGACCTACATTTATCGGCATTTGGTGCTTATAGCGGCGAATTTACCCTACCTAAAGAAGCTGCCGTTGGTTGGTATGCCTTTAACTTAAGCCCTAACTTTACGCCCATTACTTTATCACCCATGCGGGTATTAGTGAGCGATTTTACACCCTCGCCTTTTAAAGTGAGGAATCAGTTAAATGGAGATTTCTTCACCTTAAGTCAAACGGTGCAGGTAGATACGATTGCTCAATTACATGCCGGGGGCGCCTACACGGACGCTGCTGGACGCGTCACCGCGATATTAAACAAAGCCTCTTTTCACTCATCGAATGACATCGCCAAAGATTTTCAATTTGAAACCCATTACGATGAAACAGGCCTACAAGATTCAGCACAAATTTATCAAACGACGATACACCTAGACAACAAAGGCGAATCGCATACGCAGTTTTCAATACCAAAGCAAAAAATCACGTATGGGAAATTATCGGTAGAAAGCGCGGTACAAGACGAGCGCGGAAAATATATCGCCACAAAATCACAAGCAGATTATGTAGGTCTCACCCGTTTTGTAGGACTCAAAACCACGCAATGGGTCTATAACGCGCAAAAACCTGCGGCAATTCAATATCTGGTTGTCGATACGCATGGCATGCCTGTTAACGATACAACCGTCACAATCAACATCGAGCAAGAAGAGACCACTGTAGCGCGCGTCAAAGATGCCGGCAATGCTTATACCAGCAATTATAATACCCAATGGAAATTGCTCAGCACGTGTAAAGGCAAGCCGCAGAGTAAACCGCTAACTTGTGAGTTTACACCAGACAAAGCAGGCACTTATCGTGCGACTGCTCGCATTAAAGATACGCAAGATAATGACGATTATACGCAGACTTTATTATGGGCTGCGGGTAAAAATTATGTGTTATGGCATGACCAAAATGATACTTATTTACCCATCGTACCTGAGAAAAAAGAATATCACGTCGGGGATACCGCGCGTTATTTGATTAAAAATCCTTATCCCGACGCGATCGCATTCATCACGATTGAACGTTACGGCGTCATCGATCACTTTGTGCAAAAATTAGCAGGTAGCACCCCTATTCTAACATTTCCGATAAAACCTGATTATTTACCGGGATTTTATTTATCTGTGATGGTTTTCTCGCCTCGTGTTGCTCAGCCCTTAGAAAAAGGTCAAGTCGATTTAGGTAAACCTACATGCCGTATGGGTTATGTAAAAGTACCCGTTAAAGATCATTATAAAGAAATCATCATCACCGCAAAAACTGATAAACCTGTTTACAAACCCCAAGATATGGTCACCCTGCAATTACATGCAGCGCCTAAAACACCTTCGCCTAAATCTGAGCCGATAGAATTCACCATCGCGGTCTTAGATGAGTCGGTATTTGATCTGATCAGTGCTGGACAATCTTACTTTGATCCTTATGCCGGTTTTTATCAGTTAGCCGATTTAGATGTGCGTAATTACAGTTTATTGACACGGTTAGTGGGTCGGCAAAAATTTGAGAAAAAAGGCGCGAATCCAGGCGGAGATGGCGGGATGGATTTAGGCGCGCGCAATCTCTTTAAGTTTGTGAGCTATTGGAACCCTAGCGTTCAAGCAGATGCACAGGGTAACGCGACCGTCCGTTTTGAAGCACCCGATAATTTAACCGGCTGGCGCATATTGGCATTGGCAGCAACACCCACTGATCGATTAGGATTAGGTGTGGCGAATTTCAACGTCAATCGTCCCACAGAAATTCGTCCAGTCATGCCGAATCAAGTGATGGAGAAAGACAATTTTAATGCGGGATTTTCCGTGATGAATCGCACCGATAAAACACGAACTCTCACTGTCAATCTTCGTGCTTTAGGAAATATAGATACGAATAAAACCGTAGCGACTGAGCAACAATCAGTGACGCTAGCACCCTATCAACGCACAATGGTCTGGATGCCCATTACGGTAGCGACACTCGCGCAAGATCTTCATAACCCGCTTGGAGAAATAAAATTTATTGCCCATGCAGGTGACGATCTAGATACCGATGCAATGACCTATTCATTGTCGGTGAACAAAATGCGCTCACTTGAAACGGCCGCTAATTATGGCACGACTACGCAAAACCATGTCACTGAATCGATTTTATTGCCAACATCTATTTATAGCGATATTGGCAATATCGCCGTGAGCGTTTCACCGAGCCTCATTAGCAATGTGGAAGGCGCATTTAAATATCTGCGTGATTATCCTTATGATTGCTGGGAGCAAAAACTGACCAAAGGCGTAATGGCCAGTCACTACCAAAACTTAAAACCTTATTTTCAAAGTGATTTCACTTGGGACAATAGCGCAGCCTTACCCCAACAGACCCTAAATTTAGCCGCTAATTATCAAGCGCCTAATGGAGGAATGGTGCTTTATATTGCGCAAGATCAATATGTCGATCCTTATTTAAGTGCCTACACAGCATTAGCATTTAATTGGCTAAAAAAAGCCGGCTATCAAGTACCGATACCCGTTGAAACTAAACTCCAAGATTATTTGTTGAATTTTTTACGACACGACACTGCGCCTGATTATTACAATGACGGCATGACCGCAACCGTGCGCGCTGTGGCGTTAGCCGCTTTGGCAGGACAAGATAAAATCACAATGGGTGATTTGCAGCGATATTTGCCTGCTGTCAAACAAATGAGTCTATTTGGTCAGGCCTATTTTATACAAGCCGCCTTACAGATAAAAGGCGCTGAAGCTATGGCGACCCAAACGGCAAAATCCATTTTGGCACACGCGGATCAAAGTGGTGGAAAAATAATGTTCAGCGAATCATTAGATGATCGCTACAAACGTATTTTATCTTCATCGCTGCGAGATAATTGTGCAATTTTAGATACATTCACACAATTAAAAACCGCAAGCCCAACAATTGGCCGATCATGGGTGAAGGATATTGCTTTCAAATTAGTATCTGCCATCACACAAACCAGAAAAAATCGCGATCATTGGGAGAACACACAAGAAAACCTGTTTTGCATGAATGCGTTAGTGGACTATAGCCGCGCTTATGAAAACGTCACGCCACATATGCAGGTCACTGCCAGTATGGATCGGCAAGTGTTTGGCCAAACGCATTTTGAACACTTGAATGATATAGCGGTGACATTTTCACGACCGCTTCAACAACAAGATCAAGGCCGTAAAACGGTGGTAGAGATTGCTCGTCAAGGCAAGGGACGGCTCTACTATACAACGCGATTGAACTTTGCCCCTTTAGATACCGATATGAACGATGTGAATGCAGGCATCGAGATACACCGTGAATATAGCGTACAACGTAGTGGAAAATGGTTGCTGCTCAATAATCCGTTGCAAATCAAGCAAGGCGAATTAGTGCGCGTGGATATTTACCTATCGCTACCTGGAGCCAGAAATTTCGTGGTGGTCGATGATCCAGTGCCTGGCGGACTAGAACCCGTTAATCGAGATTTAGCCACCGCTTCAACCCTAGATGCTGACCAAGATAAATTTATTGCCGCATCAGGATCGCGTTGGTTCAAATTCCACGATTGGTCAGCATATAATGCCTCACGCTGGAGTTTCTATCATCAAGAATTGCGTCATGATGCCGTGCGTTATTATGCGGATTATTTAGAGGCCGGCAACTATCATCTTTCTTATACCGCGCAAGCCATTGCATCTGGCCAGTTCACCGTTTTGCCTGTAAAAGCAGAAGAGATGTATAACCCCGATGTGTTTGGCAAAAGTGCTGCCGCGCATTTGGTGGTGGAGCGATAAAAAAATCTAGCCAAAACACAGCATCTAAAAAAATATGATTGAACACAAGGAAGTAGATCAATGTTAGAAAATCATCACCAAGAAACAACCACTTTGCCAAATGATGTCATCAGCCATATCGCACAATTTATTTTACCTGAAGATGCGCCACTTTTTGCAAGCATTTGCAGGTCTTTTGCAGCGGTTATCCATGAAGAATTTCAGGAGAAACTCAGACAAGAATTTCAATATGAGTGCCCTAAACTTGCTGAAGACTTAAAAGAGAGGCTTAGTGATGAGAAGGGTCCGTTATTAACGCCACCTGCCATATATTTAAAATTCCAAAGATATTGGAGAAATAAGCGCACCCGCGTATTTAATCTTCCACCTAATTATTCTTTCTTTTTAACCCATCAAAGTTTAAATGATATTTGGATGGAAAATTTTTTACGCACACATGCTTTGTCAAGGCTTATTTTTTTAGCTTACCTCTTAAAAAGATCCGTTATATTTGGCAATATCCAGTTGGTTCAATGGGTAATGAGTCAGCTAAAAAGACCTGAATCTATAAAAGAAATACTGGATACGGAAGAAATACTTAATTTCGCCGCGGGGTCTGGTCATTTGGGATTAGTGAAATGGCTACTTGCACAAAGCACTTCAGGTGGGCAGCCATTTTATTATCTTACACAAAATACACTTATTTACGCAGCAGGATCAGGTCATTTAAAGTTGGTAGCATTTCTTTTATCAAAAACAGTCAGACAAGAAAATGGAGAACGTCTTTATGCGACGTCAGAAACACTCAACTTAGCGGCAAGATCAGGTTGTTTGGCATTAGTCGAATTTATTTTGACAGCAACAATCACACAAAAAAATGAACCGCTTTGTGCAACGCAAGAAACGCTTGATAACGCGGCATTGTCAGGTTGTTTGGATTTAGTCAGATTTATTTTATCAGAGGCCGTGACACAAAAAAATGGACAGCGTCTTTGTGCAACTCAAGAAACGCTTGATCATGCAGCACGCTCAGGTTGTTTGGATTTAGTGAAATTTATGTTGACAGAAACAGTCACACAAGAAAATGAACCGCTTTGTGCAACGCAAGAAACGCTTGATAACGCGGCATTGTCAGGTTATTTAGATTTGGTTAAATTTATGTTGACAGAAACAGTCACACAAGAAAATGAACCGCTTTGTGCAACGCAAGAAACGCTTAATAATGCGGCATGGTCAGGTTGTTTGGATTTAGTCAGATTTATTTTATCAGAGGCCGTGATACAAAAAAATGGACGGCGTCTTTGTGCAACTCAAAAAACGCTTGATAATGCGGCACGCTCAGGTAACTTAGGGTTGGTAGCATTTCTTTTATCAGAGACAATCAAACAAAAAAATGGACAGCATCTTGTGGCCATTCAAAAAACGCTTGAGAATGCAAAATCTTCAGGTGTCTTTGATGTATTTTTATTCATTAACCGTCAAATTCAGCAACCAACCTCTGAGGGGAAAAAACAAAATTCAGCACCAATGGTGAGTAGCACTGCTGCTTTTTTCCCCCCATTAAAACCTCAAGAAAAAAAACAAAGTTCAGGGCTGGCGGCCGGTGAAAGAAGTGTCTGGAGTGGATGCTGTGTTTCTTGATTTTTGGTCTTGTGCTCCCTCGCTCTGCCAACCTAATGGTTTCTGACTTTTTTGAGCATTAATATCAGCTATTTTTATTAAAATTTCATGAAGGAAAGTTCCCCCTTCCATTATTGCCATGCCAGACCGACCTAATTTTATACGTTCACTCATTATGTCTGGTATTTTAGTCGCTAACAGATTAGAAAGTTGTTTAGCGTACCCTACGCTGTCCACAAGAAATTGTCTGTTTGCAAGAGGCTCTACGCTTAGAGAACCATCGCTTAGCCCCCGCAAGCTATTCTCCTGCTTTTCTATCCACGCATCCAACGATTCCTTTAACTCCAATCTTTTTACGTCCTCTGGTGTTGGCGCGGCTTGTGCTTTTGCCTCATTTTCTGTACCAGCAAACAAGCTGTAGCTATATGGGTATTTTTTACGTAGTGTTTTTAAAATAACGGTGCATGCAGCCCTGAACTTGTCTGGATCTGTATCTTCAAGGTTTTCTAAGACTTTATCGTTATTATACCTTTTAGATACAATAATGGCATTAATGACTGAGGTTTGATAACTGCGCTTTTGATGTGGAGAAAAGAAAAAACGCGTTTTTCCCTCATAGTCCTTAAGATAATCCTGTAAATGCTGAACACTAAATCTTCTGCAAATATCTTTTAATTTCTTAATTTCTCGCGATTTTTCTAAAGCAGCCAAATCTTTAGCAGCCCATTTTTGCGTGTGGTATTTCGCTTCTGGGTTCATTGCTATTGCAGCAAATTCATACATTGTTGCCCCCTCTCTTCTGCGGGGCTCTAGATTATCTAAAGGCGTTGCATTAGCGATAGGAAAACTTGTTGGGTCACTTATTAATTTTGCATCATTGTTTAGTATTTTTGCTACCTCTACTGTTTTCGACCATGTTACCGTTTTTTTAGTCTTCGGTCTGGGTTCTATCTCTTTTGCTGTTTCTGGCGTAGCTTGTAAAGCATTTAAATGGCCAGTCCTCATTTCTTGAGAAGTTGACGCCAATGAATCTTGTGCGTGAGTTGACTGATCTTCTTTTTTATCTTCAACTTTCGCTTCTAGATTCACTGCTGTTGCAGCAAGTTCATTCATTGTTGGCCCCTCTGTTGTGGGGCGAAAATCATTTAAAGTGGCTGAATTTGTGCGTTTTGTCTCTTGTGTTAATTTAGGCTGACTTTTGACATAGCGCTCTGCCCAAGCAATCATCTCCTCCCTCATAAGATTATATGGAGAACCTTTTGGAAAAATGGGGGTTTTTTTATATGTACTCACAAACGCGTTACAGTTTTTTAACAAGACCTGAGATGAAAATACAATATCTGCCGTTGATCGGGAAATTTCTTCATCCAACAAAAACTCATATTGGTTCGCTAACTTTTGAAAATCGTTATATGCAGGTTGAAAATTTGTAGGCAGAATATCAAGCACGTCTCCAGGCTTGGCATGAGTATTAGCAGCTTTTACATAACGATCTGTTTCTTTTATATCTCCCTTTGCATTTTGATTGCTAAGTAAGTCCTCAAAGAACTTTTTACGCGCTGTTGGACTTTCACCAAAATAAGGATTTGCTTTGATCGCCGCTATATCAGGTCGTTCAGCAGGGTTATGAACTAAAAGCAGTCTCCCTAGCGCAGCAGTCTCTTGGTTATTAGGATCTATAACTAGGGGGTTTTGTCCAGAAGCTATATCTAGAATGGTTTGTCCAAGCGCATAAATATCTACCTTTAAGTGATTTAAGGCATCATAATACTTTGCTTTTTCTAAAAGCCGCTTTTTCTGATCGTTCTTTAGTTCAGGGAAAAGTTGACTACTGGATATCAATCGCTCAGGGGGCAAATACGCCAGTGTCCCAATCTCTTCTGTATTTGGTCGATCTGGTCGCAACTGTCCTTCAGTATTCACTAATGCAATACCGTCAAAATCAGCTATTTTAGCTGTTATTCTCCTAGGCTCCACCGAGTCATCTATAAAAAGCAATATATTGCCAGGTTTAAGATCTCTATGCACAAGTGGAACTCGTTTACCGTCAATAAGATTCTCGTGTAATACCTCTAAACCCAATACTAATTGCCCAATGATATTCTTAATTTCTTGTGGAGATAAATTTTTCTCTTCCTCTATGTATTTTTTAAGATCATTAGGTGCTCTTGGCGCAATTCTATTTGTTACAGTTATCACTGTATCTTGAGCTAAAAAAGGAGAACGGATATTATAATAAAAGAGTAGCTTATTAGCTCCTTGTAATTGTTCGGCTGGTTTTTTATCGTTTTGATTTATCTCTTTCAAAAAACGTGATATTTTGTTTTTTTGAGTTCGTATGCTTTTCTCAATGCTTTCTAATTCTTTTTTTCTAAAAAACCTTTTAAACAAATTTCCTTGTTTTAGTTGTTCGAGGCTTTTTTCTTCTTTTTTTATCTTTTCCCTAAAATATGATATTTGTTGATTTTTTGCTTCTGATTCCGGATCACTAATCGTTGCCTTTACAAAACGAGCGCCACTAGATTCTAATGGTGATCTTATTTCTTTAACCTTGCTAAACGTACCCTGGCCGATAAGATCACCCTCTTGCAGGCTATCTATTACCATCTGGTTTACGATTTCCAGCGTTTTTCTTGGATGCTCAATATTATTCAAGCGATGCTTTTTGTCATCTTTCATCAGAGAACCCTCTTCATGAATTGTTTTTTATATCCCGTAGTTTACAAACGGGGGGGGAATTCAGTTTAATTGCTTTTGAAAAACGGAACAATGAATCGCAAGACTTCACCGAAATTCCTGCGTTTTGATATATACTCGTATAGCGGGCGAAAAGTCTAGACAATTTTTTAAAAAATTAAGATATATTTTTCTGCCCTGTTTTTGTTAAAATTAATCCACGGTACAGCCGGGGACGGCGATGACCGCGACACAGTGCGAAGTGGCTTGATCTTTTTTCTG
>JAURND010000091.1 GCA_030830425.1 Gammaproteobacteria bacterium | reverse complement strand
GATTGCTCATCAATGGAAAGATGAGGGCATGCAACAAGGCATGCAAAAGGGTGAAGCGGCTATATTAAAACGTCAACTCAAACACCGCTTTGGCAATATATCGCCTGTTTACGAACAGAAGATTAACCTCGCTGATTCAGAAACCTTGCTGTATTGGAGTGAGCGGATTTTAGCGGCTAAAACGCCAGAGGATGTCTTTATCTAAAGGCCGTAATCCTGTCAATGGTGAAGCCAAGCTGCACAAGCGAACGAAGAGCGCGCGAAAAGCGCAGGCGAACGCGAAATGCGCTTTTGCTCGAAAAAGTATTTCGCCGGAGATACAAGCGCCCAGTCTGTAAAAGTTAGTGGATGGATGAGGCTGATATCAAGTTAAAAGGCATCTGGCATTGCTGATATTCATTTTAAGCCCTAAGGATTGCAGTATGAGCAGTTCCCAGGGTCAGCTTTAAGTAAATGATGAGAGGGAGATATCTTCTCTTTATGATCACATTTTGCGCATCCATATATTTCAGCTTTCAGTAATTCTGTTTCTGTTCCGCACAAACTGCATGCTAGTCCTTTTTCTGCTTGGACTTTACCCCAGCCTGGATTTTCACATTTGGGGCATAATGCTGAAAGCCTCCATGCAAGTTCCTCTGCAAGCCCTTGAATAACGCTCATGCGTAAAGGGTTCATATTTGCACGCATATCTGTTTCAACCCAAACTTTGCCATTTGTAGAGCGCTTAATTGAATCCTTAAATGCCGTCTCTAGCATATCGATGCTATTGATCCCTTTGAAGATATGGCTTTTATTTTGCTTGTTATCAGGACGTAATATTAAAGCATGCGATGGGAAAAGCGCTTTTGCAGAAAATTTCTCCAACTCTTCCATTGAATCTAAGGCTTGCATATTATAATTTGTTTTTTCGCTAAAACAGGATACATATAAATGGAAATCACGATGGTGGTCTATAAAATATAAGATTTCATGATCGCATGGTAAAAATGGCATATAAGGGTGCGGGCCAAAACTGCCTTCGCTCGATAATCCATAATAGGAATCAGTCAGGTTCATCCATAGCTGACATTTGATTTTAGCGCAATCTAGCGGATTTCCAATGCGTTCAATTTCACCAGAAAAAGTGCCGAGTTTATCTGTATCAGTTGGGTATTCAATCATTTCAGCGGAAAGCAGATTTAAAAAAGAAGGCGCGATAGCGATCGATTTTGAGTGCTTTGTCGTCAGAATGATAGTGCTTAGCGCATAAGGTGAATTTTTATGCATTAGCTTTTCTTTCTCTTTTTCCATGTTAAATCTCGATCCAGAAAATAATGATGATTAGTGTTTTCCGGATCAACAGATATAAGCAGGACCCAGCCATTGCGAAAAAGCTTTTGAAGAACAGTTTGTTTTTCAATAATTTTATCGATAAAGCCGGAAGGCGCATAAACAATTGTCATCAGCCTTACCGTCTCATGGTAAGCCTCTTTGTCTGAGCGATAGACGGATTGTAGGGGCAATCCACTCATCAAATCACTGGCATTGCCTTGCATGATACCTATTTTTCCAGTGATATTTTTAGTGATCTTACTGCCAGCACCGTATGCAACATTGTCCAGCGTGGAAAAAAGGTATTGACTATTAATCCATTGCGCAACGACCATAGGCGCAGTTAAAATTAATGTTAATATTTTGCCATCTAGATCTTGATGATAATCGTATGAATGTAGGAAAGCTCGCCCTTCTAAATCGATATTTTTAGTCATCTCGCGAGGCGCTACAATGAAAGAAGCATTTCGAGCTAGCCCCCATTCAGGGCGAACTTGTGCCCAATCAATGCTCCGCAGTTTGGTATGTTTTGCACTTTTATTTTTATCAGCATTGAATCCCATCTCCTTAGATCGTTGCTGATTGTTTAGGTTTCCAGCCGCTTTAAGATCATCTTTTAGCTGCTGAATGTTTTTTTCAACAGCGATATCATGTGTATCAGTATCGTAAATTTCGACTTCATCAGTAGTTGTATTATGTTCTGCTGCTAAAAAATATGTAGCCTTAGGAATTATAATGCCTGCTTGATTAAGATGCTCACGTACTTTTCTGGTGTTTAAAATTTTAGCCAGAATTCTGGCATTACTGGCGCCATGTTGTCCCCCGCATGCACCACAATCTAAAGCTGTTGCATAAGCGTTGTTTTGTGTAGCGCTACCGTGACCACAGAATAAAATTAAAGGCGAGAATTTTTTTGTGAGTCCTATTGCGCTTAGCGCAGATTCAGCAAATGCACATTGGTCTGAAAAAGCAATATTTTCTAATAAAGGACTTACCGCAACATTAGGGCGAATGCTTTCGGTAATTGATCTGCGATATTTAATCGCTAGCATAGGCGTTAGACTCCGTAATGCCATCCAAAAACCAGCCGCAAAACCAAGTAGTTCTACCAATGCAAATGAGGTTGTAAAATTATATTTGAGTGATTGGTAAAGTGCTTTTAATGTATTTAGTTTTTGATATCCTTGATGATCCTGAGCGCAAATTTGACTGGAAAAAGGCGATTCATTAACGGTATGTTGTGGTTTGAGCAAAACCGGGCATGACGAATATATTTCTGCTGTAATGCTGTTCTTTATCCGGACAGGAATGCCAAAAAAACCGGCAAATCCAAATGTTTCATACTGCCCTTGACCCTCTAATGCTCTTCTGAAAGGCTCTGATCTCACATCAATACAAAAAACGATTTGCGCATCGGAAATCGTTGATTCACCGGTTTTTTGATCGTCTAATTTGTTCAAAAGTGGCAAGAGGTAGTCAGTTTCATTTTTTTCTATCACTTTGATAGGGCTAATTTTTTTTATTTGCAGTTCTTTGGCTTTTTTATGCCATTGGATCAGTTCAGCCGCTTCTTCCCATAGAAGGCTCGTGATAATGAGTCTGACTGCGATATAATCTACTGCTGAAATGGGATGAGGGTGCAAAGATTCTCCTTCTGTCCAATGAGTGCGATATTTAATATGAGAGGCCCAGCCTGGCAAAGTTGTCAGCATTAAAGTCATAAATATCGATTGGCTTTCTTTGGGAATGTTAAGTTTCAAAAGACAGGCTGTTATCGCGGTTTCTGGAGATTTTGATAATCCCAATAGCCATTGTTTTTTCTTACAATCTCCCCCATGGATCTGTTTGTCAAAATAAGCAAGTTTTTTCCATGCGTTGTAAAGACCATTTTTTCGAAGTGGCATGCCGATAGTGGCTTGACCTTCGTCAAAAAAGGCTTGTAACCATTTAATCGTTTGTCGATTAATCAATGCCATGGGTTTTGGAAATTCTTTTTGTTCGAAAAATACTGCGCCTTCTACCAACGCTTCTTCAATGGGCAAATTTTCCAAACCTTGCATTGGATTGACCGCTATAAGATTTTTAAGTGGCCAAAAGGGAGAAATTTTTGCCCAACTTTCTTTAATTATACTATCCACATGATTAAACAGTTCATGATTCTCTTTAGTCTCTAGATTAACCATGGATTTTTCCTGATACATATTCATACTCCTTTCGATAGCTCGTAATCGTGTCAGGGTGAGGCTGGCTACTGTTTAGCGCTTTGACATAAGGGCCTATAAACCAATTTGATAAATCATCTTTATTCTTTGAAGACTTAAAAAATAAAATAAACAACCATGAAAGCGATAACATGATTAAAGCAATCACATGCAATATGGTTAGTGGTTGAGGTTGTATCAGCGCCAATGGTGATAGAATTAAATCAAAAAAATAAACGTTTGCACCATAAAGTGTGGCCATTGCTGCGGTCGTAATCATCGCCAGTAGAAATTTTTTAACAGAAGCCGCACGTAACACAGTTAATGCTAATTGTGCGCCAGCAATAAAAACAATTCCAATCATGATCAAAGATGTATCTAACCTGAGCCAATGCTTATGATTGATGATGGCAAAGATATAGCTGCCCAAGGCGCCACATGCTAAAGCACATAAAAAAGAAATCAAATCAGGAGGATAACCAAGATCAAGCCTCTTTTCTTGAGCAGCGCTACCAGAAGCAAGAAACAAATAAGCTTTAAACAGGCCATGGCAAAAAAGATGAGCTAGCCCTGACGCAAAAAAACCCAAGCCAAATTGCACAAACATGAAACCCATTTGCCCCATGGTTGAGCAGGCAAGCATGCGCTTGACATCATGTTGCATTAATTTCCATAAAGAGCCTAATAACGCGCCTGTTAATCCCACGATAAAGATGATATTCAGCGTTTTGGGAACGCTAAAGTAAAGTGGTGCGAATCGAGCCAATAAGAAACCTCCGCCATTAACAATCCCAGCATGCATTAGCGCTGATATAGGTGTTGGTGAATTTAGTGAGCTTATAAGCCAGCGGTGAAATGGCCAAATCGCAGATTGCGTCATGGCACCCATTAATAATAGGATCAATGCCATCAACGTAGCCCAATAATCATTTGAATTGTGCACAATATATTGAATAGAAAGGCTCCCTGTTGCTTTATACAAGATAGCGAATGCCAATATCATAAATGAAAATCCGAGCATAAAATTTCTACTGGCAAGCCTGCCCGATGCTTTAGCCGCTTTCCATGTTGATTTATGGACCATTAATCGGGCTAGAATGAGGTTGCAGCAACACCAGGCGCTTAAAAATAGCATGAGGTTATCTGCAATAGTGATTAACATAACAGCAATGAGTAAAATCAAAATATGGATAAAAAATTGTCGATAAAGCGCATCTCCTTTCATATATCTGCTTGAAAAGAAACATACGACAATACCAATAAAGCTAACCAAGGAAATCATGATGATCGAAAGCATATCGACATGAAACATTGCTATCATGCTATTAAATGACATTAACACCCCTCCATATTTTTCAAAAAACGTATTAAAAGCATCGTAAGCATTCAGCACAATTAGGTAGAAGCAGTGGATCCCGGCCTTCGCTGGGACGCTTCGCGTTTTGCCAATTTTGGCGGAAAAAATCCCGTTAAAATGCTCACATTAAAGTGAGGCGAGTATACTCTGCGCTTTTTCGGCTATTTTTTTCACCAAGCTTGACTAAAATTTGACCGTTTATGCCAGTCTTTGTATGGTGCTGAATAATTACAAAGCATCAGCCATTCCCGCCGCCTTTTAGGGTACCTAAAAAAAGGTTTCTGGTGGGCATTGCGTTGGCGCGCATAATTTTTCATTGATGAATCATACCCAGCTTGTTATCATTAGAGAAATTAATATTTTTAATTTACCCAATAAGATATTCTAATGTCATTAGATACGATAACCCTACAATGCTTTTTATCTGTTGCATCTTCAGGTAGTTTTACAAAAGCCGCGGCGCGCATTGGGCGTACTCAGTCTGCAGTAAGTCAGCAAATTGCGAAACTAGAAGATTTAGTGGGTAAATCTCTTATTCATAGGGGGAAGAATCTTGTTTTAACCAATGAGGGGCAAATATTTGAAGAATATGCACGAAAAATATTAGCGATGCATCTTGAAGTGATTGATCGTTTTAAGACGCCAAACTTAAAAGGTGAGATCCGTTTTGGTTTGCCTGAAGATTTTGCAACAAAGTT
This sequence comes from Gammaproteobacteria bacterium, assembly GCA_030830425.1. Lineage (GTDB taxonomy): Bacteria > Pseudomonadota > Gammaproteobacteria > JAURND01 > JAURND01 > JAURND01. The sequence continues at coordinate 610 of JAURND010000091.1, read as the reverse complement.
TTTGGCTGATGTTTTAGTCGATTTTGTGCGCATTCATCCGCGTATTCTTCTTAATATTGAATGCGATTTAACCATCAATTTATTTGAACGTTTTAAGAAAAATGAATTTGATATGGTTTTAGTCAAAATGAGCATGCCAGAAGATTTTCCTAATGGTATAGATGTATGGTCTGAAAAACTTGAGTGGGTCGGCGATAAAAATTTACTCTCTGTTTTGTCGGGTAATCAAAAACCTTTGCCGCTCGTTCTTTCCCCTCAACCTTGTGTATATCGCTCAAGAGCAATCAGTGCACTTGAAAATGCAAATATAAAATGGCAAGTGGTCTTTAGCAGCCCTAGTTATAATGGCACAATAGCCGCTGTAAAAGCAGGGTTAGGAATTACAATTTTGCCAAAAATAATGATTCCAAAACAGTTGCAAATATTAAACAACGCGACTCTTCCAGTGCTGCGCGATACGCATATTTCTTTACTTAAGCGCAATAAAAATAGTGCGGCTATTGCTTCTTTTGAAGAGTTTGTATTAGAAAAATTAAAGGTAACCATTCAGCACAATTAGCAAACGGGCATATTTTGCCAATTTTGGCGGAAAAAATTCCCTTAAAATGCT
>JAURND010000090.1 GCA_030830425.1 Gammaproteobacteria bacterium | reverse complement strand
TTATACTGCTCGTATCAAAAAAACAGATACATTAAAATTCTCACATTCAAGTACGAGCAGTATATACTCATTCCACTTCAAGATGCTGGTTTTTGCATCTCTGAAGTGAGACAAAACCAGGGGGGTTTTTTAAGGGGGAAATATTCTTCTGCCCCCTTAAATTCAACAGGTTATACCGCTCTTACCCGAATCGCATTTTTTTCAGCATATTGTTTTAAAAACCAGTACCTTCAAGTAAGAGCGGTATGAATAAACGCAACGATAGACTTCTTTCAACACCGATATTCTTTCAAGCTGAAAATATAGCTTTTTGTGTTTTCAGCTTGCCTGTGTGTATCTGAGCATGTTAGGCAATTTTTTTCGCAAAATTTGCGCCATGGTTAAGAAATTTGAAGTCTCATGATAAACAATGCTATCCAACTCTTCGTCGGTTTAGGCAATCCCGGCGAAGCATATACATATACCCGTCACAATGCCGGCGCATGGTGGTTAAAATATTTGGCGACTGAATTAAACGCCACCTTGCGTACGGAGCCTAAATTTCAAGGTCAGCTGGCTAAAGCTACCCTTCACAATGTCCCTATATTTTTATTTCAACCCAACACATTTATGAATCTGAGCGGACAACCCGTTCGCGCCATCAGTCAATTCTATCAAATTCCTCCCGAAGCCATTTTAGTCATTCATGATGAATTGGATTTCTCTGCAGGAACGGTTCGCCTCAAACAAGGGGGCGGTCACGGTGGGCATAATGGATTGAGAGATATCATCCAACGCCTAGGAACGCCCGATTTCTATCGATTTCGAGTGGGCATAGGACATCCTGGGGATCGCAATCAAGTGCATGATTATGTGCTTGGTCGCCCATCTCAGCCAGATATCACACTAATTTCTGATGCCATTGGCCAATCGATGGTTGTTTTACCAGAATTAGTGCAGGGAAATATCGAAAAAGCCATGCAAGCATTGCATACACTGCCATGAATATACTCGTTCTCCCTGAAAGTGAGACAAAACCAGGGGGTTTTTTAAGGGGGAAGTGTTATTTGTAAGCTTGATTCGGCGGTTTTTGGTGTAAATTAGTGTCGAATTACCGAAAAAGCTCATGTTAACGTTGGATGTGCCATCGATAATGATGTCCTTCCCGCCTTCACGAAAACGATCATCATTCTTTACGCATTACCCTAAAATTAGGTGTTTTTAACAGCTAGCAGCAAAAACTGTGGAATCGAGTTTAAAAAAATTATCACCCTCTCCCTAACCCTCTCCCACGGGGAGAGGGGATAAAAAATGATAACCTTGAGCAAAAAAAAGCATTGCTATAACAACGACCTATCCCGCCGCCCTCGCTGCTGGACTATAGTCTCTTATCGGTTGAATTTCTTGTTCTCGTGTTTCCTGATTCGCCGCTTCCTGGGCGATCAAACCATTAACCTGCCAGCTTGGCCGGCGTTGGGGTTCAAGGGGCTTTGCTGTGATACGTGGCTGCCGCTCTGCTACTTTTTCTTCTTGCTTCACTTCTGGCGGATTGAAAAAGTTTTCATCAATACCCTCATCAAGCGGTGCATTGATGAGGGCATCATCTGACCTTGATTTTGGCGCTGCTAAATCTTTGAATTCAAACGGTGTGCTGTCTGTTTCTATCTGTGCTTTATCATTAAAACATAAATCGCCGTGCTTGAATTCGACATGCTGAGCGAATGATAGTTCTTTATGCTCATTTTGTGGCTCACCCTCTGCTAGTTTTACCTTTGGCAGCCAAGCGAATGAATCTATAACCGCGCTTTCGCTTATCGGCTCTAGTGATGCAAAGATATCCGCCTGCGCTAGACTCTCTTCTGCATGCGCTAACATATCAGCTTGATCAACTTCTTCTTGTTGAAGGTCAGCTGCCTGCTCAGCCTCAAATGTACGTTCTAACGCTTTTATAGCCTCTAATTCAGCAGCTAGGTTTATAGGGGTTATCTCATTTAGTGGCTCACCTTTTAGTTTGTTTAGTCGCGCTTCCAGCGCTTGATAGCTAAGGTCACTCTCAACGTGCTTCGGAGCTCTTGGTAACTTTTTGGCACCAGCCCTTCTCTTGGTTTCCCGTGACCTCGAAGCTTTCATTTTCTCCCCCGAAGCTTTCATTTTCTCCAGAGCGCCCCTAATTTGTGCCTCAAGCTCGGCTTTCTCAGCTGCCTGTGATAGCGCGTCAGGTTGTTTTGAGTCTGCTGGTGAGCCTTTAGCGTCAGCCCCCCCCTTTTTTCTACCAAAGAGCCGTTCGAACAAAGAGGGGGGAGATTTTTTAACTTCATCAGCTGGATTTGATGACGGAGAAGACGCGGAAGATGGGGAAGACGGTGGTTTTTTATCTGACGCTAAGGGCTGTTTTTTAGACTTTCCAAACAATTCATCGAAAAAGCTCTGCTTCTTCACCTTTTCCTGTTTTTGCACTTCTTCTCGTACTTTCGGCATAATCCTTAGTATGTCTTTTGAAAATGCCTCATGAGCGTTATTCGTTTGTGTATCTGAAAAAAGTCGCGAAAAAAATCCACGTGGCTTAACGTTATCTTTCCAAGATAAGGAGAGTGGGCTTTCATAATAAGGTGGCACTATTCCTATTGTTGTACCTTCTGGTTGAAATTGAGAACGGCCAGTGCCATTGGTGCGATACTGTTTAAAAAGCTCAAATGCCTTGTCCTCCAGCTCGACTCTTTCAAGACCTGCTTCTTTAGCTATTTTTTTTGCTATCCGCCACTCAATAACATCAGTCAAGTATCTAGAAGCAGACGTTTGTTTTGGGAACAGGCTATGTTCATCATCCTCATATAAAGGTTTGCCTTCAAATGACTTGTGCTTTTCAACTGAGTACATGCTTTCGCAGTCTTGATAATTTTCTGGAGTTTCAACGTTTTCTGGGTTTTGCGATAAATTGCCTTTTTGAGAAAGATTAGGATGCTCTAACAATTCAACAATAACTCGAAAAGGATACATTAATAGACCTGCCAATAGCGCTAAAAAAGGTCCAATCAAAGGAATAGTGAGTAACTCCGCAAAAGCACAGTCTAACATGACCCCCAACTGCCTTTGGCCTGTAAAAAACGCTTTTCCAATGGCAAAAAATGAAAAAATCCCAGCAACTATAGCGAGAGGAAGGCTAATAGGCCAGAGCAAAACACCAACAACAACAGCAAACCCTACCATCACCGCAATGATTGTTTTTTTCTCAGTTGGCGTACATTGACCCCATGACTTTCCCCACCCCAATCCTAGTTTTGCAAAAGCGAATAATCCGATAAGACCTACGAACACTGCTAGGGGTAATCCGATAAATGGTGCTAATAAAACCGCTGCTACAATGAATGCAGCAACACCAAGTCCCATACAAATTTTAAACCTGTTTTCTTTAAACCATTGAGCAATGGCTTTGCGATTCCAAATTAGTAATGCCAGCAGCAGTAAACCGCCACCTACGCCAAAACCCAATATCGCACCACCGAATACCAGTCCCGCAATCGCTGGAATTGCAGGCGCAAGAAACACACCAGCGACTACGCCAAGACCGATACAAACGAGAACAGCAAGTGCCATTAAAATTTTAGAACGATTTTTTTTAAACCAATCATCAATCGCTTTAATGACAGCTGGACCTTTCCAGATGAGCAATGCGAGCAGCAG
>JAURND010000089.1 GCA_030830425.1 Gammaproteobacteria bacterium | reverse complement strand
GTCTGCTTTTTTGATACGAGCAGTATCATCTATTTGAAATTAATGGGGCAGCAGAACACTTCCCCCTTAAAAACCCCCCTGGTTTTGTCTCAACCTGAAGGTAAAAAGACAGTACTTTCAGGTTGAATGAGTATATATTAAAATAACAAAGCAACTTCCGCGTTTTGAGCGAGAATTGCTGTAAAAAGGAGATATTTATGTTCTTACTCGCCATCATATTAGCAGCCATTGGCTATTTAGTTGGTTCTCTAAATACGGCTATCCTAGTCTGTAAATCTATGCAGTTAGTTGATCCACGCACTGAAGGATCAGGTAACCCAGGTGCCACAAATGTATTACGTATGGCAGGAAAAATGCCAGCACTGATTGTTTTGCTTGGTGATGTGCTCAAAGGGTTGTTGCCTGTTCTAATTGCTACAGTAGTTGGTGTGGACGGATTTTGGTTAGCTTTTATTGCTTTAGCCTGTGTGGTCGGACATATGTTCCCCTTATTTTTTAAGTTCCAAGGTGGAAAAGGGGTGGCGACTGCATTTGGTGGATTACTGATTCTATCCACAGGTGTTGCTATCATTGTAGCAATCATTTGGGGTGTCGTTGTTTTTACAACTAAATATGTCTCATTAGCCTCATTAATTGCATCTGTATTATCCGTAGTACTGATTTTGTTTGCACATACAACCTATTTCTTGCCGTTATTTGTTATGGTTGCTTTGATTGTTTTTCGCCATACAGAAAATATCATTCGCTTAAAAGCAGGCACTGAAACTAAGCTAAATTTGCAAAAGAACGAGAGATCCTAAATGTCACCTAACCGCGATCACCTCATTTGGATAGACCTTGAAATGACTGGTTTAAACCCTGATCGTGACCAGATTATTGAAATCGCAACAGTAGTCACAGACTCACAGTTACACGTGGTTGCAGAAGGGCCGGTATTTGCGATTCATCAACCTGAATCCATTTTAGAGAAAATGGACGAATGGAATGTCACACAACATACCAAATCAGGCCTCATTAACCGGGTGAGAGAAAGCGAAATTCAAATAGCTCATGCAGAGGCTGAAACGTTAGAATTTCTCATGCAACACGTACCACCCAGCAGGTCGCCAATATGCGGTAACAGTATTTGTCAAGATCGACGATTTTTATTTCGTTGGATGCCAAAACTAGAGCAGTATTTCCATTATCGCAACTTAGATGTCAGTACCATTAAAATATTAGCGCAGCATTGGATGCCTGAACTGGTTAAAAACAGCAAGCATAAAAAAAAATCGCAGCATCTGGCCCTTCAAGATATTTACGATTCGATCGCAGAATTGCAATATTATAAAGATCATTTTTTTCTTGTATCTCAATAGCCTCTGTTTACGATGATACTCGGCTTGTCATAAACGCTTGATTTTCTTTGATCTGCTGCTTACATTAATACCCTTTTATGGCTACGCTGAGGTTCTTGAAAATCAAGCGTTTATGACCACATATAGCCAATTTTAAACAGACCCTAGCATTTTCTCTCCTCTTTCGCGCATGTGGAATTGTTAAACGGAAATTACTGCACCTTCCCAGCTATTTTATGGGTCGATGCATTCTAATCGCACTTATGGGTATGCTGATTTCAGATTGCTTTTTTGATTTGACAATATCAGCTTTCCAACAATGTCCGTCAATAATTTCAAATGTAACCGGAAATTTCTTCATGTCATCTTGATAAGTTTGATATTCAGTTAAAAATTGTTTGAACTGATTTTTACCGGTTAACGTGTCCCGTCTGTTCAATAAAACATTGCTTGAACCCGTATTTTTTAGATCCTGATGCAATGCATTTAAATCTTTATACATAAAGGTTAACCATTGGGTCTGGATAACGGGGTCTGAGAATTTTGCCCAAATGAGTTTATCCCCAACATCATGTAGATCTAAAAAACCATGTACATGAGGCATCTCATCAATATTTGACCAACTGGTACGTAATTCAGCTAATGTATCAGGCCCTAAGGTTGAAAAAAGACATAGCCCACCCGGTTTTAATACGCGCTGTATTTCCGAAAACGTTTTTCCTAAATCATCACACCAAGGTAGCATCAAATTTGACACAATCATATCGATTGAAGCGTCTAAAAATGGCAAGCCCACTTCTGCATCTGCGCAGATATAAAAACAAGGATTTTCTATGGGATGATGTTTTTCACTAGACATATATTTTGCTGCGTGCTTCAGCATTTGAGTGGCAAAATCAACCGCAAAGATTTGCGAATACGGATAACGTTTTTGAAGTAATCGTGTAACATAACCAGTTCCTGAGCCTAAATCGATAATGCGCTGAGGACTTAAAGAGATATAATCTAAGTGTTCTAGTAAACGATTAGCGATTTCATGCTGAAAAAACGCACCCAAATCATAAGTATGAGCAACCTCGTTAAATATTTTTCTGATTGTATTTTTTTTAAACATGTAAAAGAGATGAGGAATTGGTTACTACCTGTTTTTTGCCTGTTTTGTCATCAACCCAGTGAGGATGAGTTGTTGTGTAATGACTGCTGGAAGGAACTCCCTTGGCAATCATTCTCTTGTCACAAATGCGGTCAAATGTTGCCTACCGTAGACGCTCGTATTTGTGGACAATGCTTAAAAACCCCACCCATTTATGATAACACAATTTGTATATTTCATTATCAGAATCCCATAGACAAGCTTATTTTAGGACTTAAATTTTCAGAAAAATTAATCTATGCAAAATTGTTGGGTGAGCTAATGTATCAAATCCTATCTCAATATTATCAAACACAACCTAAGCCGGATTGTATTATCCCAGTACCCCTTCATCATGCGCGATTAAAAGAACGTGGTTATAACCAAGCCTTGGAGATTGCAAGACCCATTGCCAAAAAATTTAAGATCCCTTTAGCGATAACACAGTGTCAACGAATATTAGCAACAGCCCCTCAATCATCTATGCTATCTATTGAAGCACGCGCTAAAAATATCAAACGCGCTTTTTGGGTAGACGTCCCTCTGCCATGGAGGCATGTAGTGATTTTTGATGATGTGGTGACGACTGGTCATACAGTTACAGCACTAGCGAGTACCCTAAAAAAAGCCGGAGTGGATAGGGTGGACATCTGGTGTTGCGCCAGAACGCATTTAAAGACACAATAGATTGTTAGTCAGCATTTAGATATATTGTTTTTTAGAGATTTTATTCTCTTTTCTTCTGTTTTTTTAAAAACCAGCACTTTCAATTAAGAGCGGTATCATAATGAGCAATGATTTTTTGATTTTTTTATTTTTGATTTTCACCGGTGCAGCTGTTTTATCAACTGTTGCATTATGTACTCGCCAATCTTTATTAGTTGCTTATATGTTAGTAGGCATCATTATGGGGCCTTGGGGGCTAAAATGGATTGTAGATTCTTCCACAATTGAAGAAATCGGTAATATTGGCATTATCTTCTTATTATTTTTATTAGGCCTGCATTTACAACCCCAAAAATTATTACATACCTTGAAAAAAGTCAGTCTCATTGTGCTGATTAGTTCTATTCTATTTTTCCTGATTGGTTTTGGAATCGCGCAATTATTTGGATTTAATACAGGAGAAAGTTTGATTGTCGGTGCTGCAGCGATGTTTTCTAGTACCATCATTGGATTAAAATTATTGCCAACCACCGTATTACATCATCAACATACGGGTGAAATGATGGTATCTGTTTTGTTGTTACAAGATTTGTTGGCTATTTTTTCGCTACTGATTCTACATGGAGCAGGATTTCAAGCTTTTACTTGGACACAATTTGCATTCGTTTTGTTAGCACTACCAGGATTATTGGTGTTTTCATTTTTGTTTGAAAAATTTATTTTACGTCTATTGTTTAGGCGATTTGATCGTATTCATGAATATCTATTTTTATTGGCGATTGGATGGTGTTTAAGTCTTTCTGTGCTTGCGCATGAACTTGGACTTTCTGCGGAAATCGGTGCTTTTATTGCAGGTGTTTCTATCGCGAGCACGCCAATTGCCTTTTATATTGCAGAAAATTTAAAACCGGTACGAGATTTTTTTCTGGTACTGTTTTTCTTTTCAATGGGAGCCACATTTAATCTTACTTTTTTTTCAGCAGTTATTTTTCCAGCCTGTTTGCTTACGGTTTTAATTTTGCTCGCAAAACCAACAGTCTTTAGCTTATTATTTAGGCGAATTGGTGAACCCAAGCACATTTCATGGGAAGTCGGCTGGCGTTTGGGGCAAATGAGTGAGTTTTCTATTTTGTTGGGTTATGTGGGCGTACATGAAGAACTATTGGGTGCGACGGCTTTGAATTTAATTCAACTGAGCACGATGCTAACGTTTATGGTTTCATGTTATATCGTTATTATGCGTTATCCCACGCCGGTTGCGTTGTCTGATAAATTGCGAAGAGATTGAATATGAAAAAATATATATCCGTTCTCCCTAAAAGTGAGACAAAATCAGGGGTAGGTTTAAGGGAAAAGTGT
>JAURND010000088.1 GCA_030830425.1 Gammaproteobacteria bacterium | reverse complement strand
TGTCCTGCTGAATTGTTTCTTCCTGAAGGCGCTTTTGACTTTAAAGCTTACTGGGCAGATAAACTTAATCCTGTTGCACTTAGACATTGAAACCGCCCCCCGTCAGCTTGCCGCGGGTATTTTTTTATTTACAAAAATGCCAAATAATTACGGTATTTTCAAGCTTATGTTTTCATCTAGAATGCCGGTTCCTATTTTGGCGGATTCCAATGAAATTTTTCTCTCTGTTAAAAAAACTTAAAATCAGACAACAGACACTGCTTGGATTTTATAGTGACCATCGCTCAGTGAGTATCGTGGAGTTAAGCCGAAAAAAAGAGGGCTATCAAATCCATCATGCCACGCAACTTTTTTTGTCTCATGAGCATTCAGAGAAGATGGCATCTTGGGATACACCTGAAAATTTAGACTTATTGCAGCAACATCTCTTAAAAGAAAAATTTCTCACCAATGAAGTCGCTATCGCATTGCCATACTCTTCGGTGTTATTTAAACAGATAGAAATAGACAAAGCATTGACTGATTTAGAAGTCCTTTGTCATCTTCAAGAAAAAACCAGACAATATATTCATTATCCAGCCTCAGAGTTAATGATTGATTTTGAGATATTGGGCGTCTCGAAAAAACATCCCGATTTAAATGAGGTTCGATGGGTCACTGCTAAAACGCAAGAAATATTGCCTAAAATAAAAGCATTAGAAGCGATACAGTTAAAACCGATGATTGTGGAAGTTGAATCCTATACATTAAAAAGAGTTGCGAATTTTTCGATTAAAAGAAGATGCTCAGATGACAGGCTTGTTGCTGTTGTTCAAATTTATCATCGATATTTTCTCTGGATGGTTTTAGAAAAAGGGGTATCTATTTATCTACGATCAGAGAATTTTTTAGACGCTGCTAATTTGGAAGCCATGCTGTTTAACGAGATGCATCTATTTTTAAATAATCATCAAAAAAAATCCATTTCTTTACTGCTGGTATCTGGTCTTTATCTAGATCATGAAATCATCGATTCATTAAAAAAAAGCCTGAAAATTCCTGTAGAAAGACTCCGTGTTTTCGATGAAATCGGTGATTTAAAGTCTTTAGATGAATTATCCAGTGACTTTTTAATGGCAGCAGGATTAGCGATGCGAGTTGCGTAATGGATATCAACTTATTGCCTTGGCGTGAAACGCAATATACAAAAAGTAAAAAACAATTCCATTTAGAATGTAGTATTACCTTTGCATTATTGATGCTGTGGTTTATGGCATGTCAATATGAACAATGGTCTATTTTAAAAGCTCAAACAGTTCAAATATATGGGCTTGAAGCGAAATTAAAAGAATTATCTCATCCATATTTAGATGCAGAATATCAACAAAAAATCGATCAATACAATGCAGTCGATGATCAATTACTCAATAGGCTGAACAATATTATTTCCGTGCTGCCCAATGCACTTTATTTAACAGAGATTCAAAAAAGAAAAAATAGCATTGATTTGATTGGCAAGTCACCTTCTCAGGCTGAGATTTCTGATTTTCTGCAGCGCATTGAAACAAAAACACATCAACCGACCATGGTTTCAGAGACAACTCATGCTAACGATGGGCTTACAGAAATTGAGTTTCATATCAGCGATGAGATTATTAAAAAATAAGAATTTTTTAGATTTCCCTCATGGCCTATTACTCACACTGATCATCATCAGTGGTGTGTGTTTAGGTTGGTTATGCCATTACTGTTTTTTAGGTGAAAATGATGAAAAAATTAATGAAAACAAGCGACATATTGCGGCGTTAAATCAAAGTATAAAAAAACGCTTGAATTTTATTCAACTGGAAACAACCCATTTATTCTCAGATCAAACAGACGCTATTGCGCTAACCAGCTTTGTGAAACAATTATCCGTGCTGTCCAAAAGAAATCATATTGAAATTCGAACGATTAAACCTGTGGATACGAACAGTGATTCTCAAAAAACCACTATTCTTGATGTGTTACAGGTGGATGTGCTTGGCAAGTATCCGGATATATTAAATTTTCTTCTAGGTCTTCGGCGTTTTTCAATGTTAACCAGCATCGAAACTTTTCAAATAACCAGCATGGATTTAGAGAAAAATGACATTCAAGATCATCGTAGCCACCAATTGCATTTGATGGCAATCATCAATTTATATGGCAGTTCCCCTCAAAACCTATGAAAAGACGGTTAATCATTATTGTTTTTATGGGGCTTTGTGCGCTGCTTCCCTGTCATATCAACGCTAGAGATTCGATGAATATCAGAGATCCATTTCAGCCGGTCATTGATTCGTCCATAAAAAAAAGTTTATCTGAATATCCGATTAACAGTATTCAATTCATGGGTGTCATAAAAAATGATGGATTCAATCAAAGCAATCAGCGGTCAAATAATAAAATTGTGATCGCTGATCCACAGCACCGTGTTTATTTTTTGAAACGGGGAGATGTTATTTGTCAAGAGCATGCAAAGATAAAAAATATTTTAGATGATGAGGTGTTATTAGAATGGATATTTCAAAATCAAATTTTCACTGATCGCTTGAAACTCAGCAAAGAGGGGTGAAATGAAAACGTATCCTTATTTGTCAAAAATAATTTTATTTTTCATGGGTCTTTGCTGCATGATTACAAATTTTGCAAAGGTACCTGCTGAGAAAATCCAACCCCCCATGTTATTGCCAAAAGCATCAACTTTTAAGGCGGAAACAAAAATCTCTCTCCATTTTAAAAATATTCCTATCCGAGATTTATTAGAATTGCTTGCCGAATTTAATGAGACTAATCTGGTATTGAGCGATACAATCCAAGGCAATATCACATTGCACCTTGAAAAAGTAACCTGGCAACAAGCATTAGATACTATTTTGAATATAGAAGGCTTAGGGATGCGCCAAGAAGGTAAAATCTTATTTATTTCATCGGCACAAGATATCACAACGCGCGAAGAGAACCAGTTAAATAGTCGGGAATTAAAAACCGCGTTGATACCTGTACACTATGCAAAGGCGAGTGATTTAAAAGCATTGCTACAAGATAAAAATGGCCACCTACTGTCAGATCGCGGTAGCTTGGTGGTCGATGATCGTACGAATCAGCTTTGGGTGGAAGACACGCCTGATCGTATTGCACAAATACATCAATTTTTAAAAGGGATAGATATTCCTGCAAAACAAGTTGAGATTTCTGCGCGTATTGTCACTGTTGATGAAAAATCGGTGAAAGAGCTGGGGCTGCAGTTTGGTCATTCATCGAGTAATTCAAGTGTAAATGCGGGAGACAATTTGCATATGGACATGCCGATGAGTATCGATAATGTTGGTCATTTTACCATTGCTATTGCTAGACTGGGTAGGGGTAATTTGTTGGATTTGGAAATTTCAGCATTAGAACAAAATGGTCATGCGAAGACACTTTCAAATCCACAATTAGTGACGGCAAATCGACAGGCTGCATCTATTGAATCAGGCCAAGAAGTGCCCTATCAAGAAAGTACTTCAAGCGGCGCGACAAACACAGCATTTAAAAAAGCGGTGTTGAGCTTACAGGTAACTCCTGAAATTACACCGGAAAATAAAGTGCTTTTGAATTTAGAGGTCAATCAAGATAAAGTGGATGCGTTGACGGTCAATGGTGTCCCCGCAATTAATACACAGAAAGTAAAATCTCAAGTATTGTTGAATAATGGAGAAACCATTGTGTTGGGGGGTATTTATGAAGAAAGTAAAAAACAAACAGATCAACGAGTTCCTTTTTGGCACGCGATTCCTGTCGTCGGCAAGCTTTTTGCCAACCATCAAACAAATGTTGAGCGTACGGAGTTGCTTATTTTTGTTACCCCTAAAATGATGAGCCTCTGAGGAGGGAAAGATTCTTCTATCCCCTTAAATTCAACAAGTTATACCGTTCTTACTTGAATGTGAAAATCTTTATGTACCTGCTTTTTTGATGCTAGCAGTATAATTTGTTTGCATTTAAGGGAGCAGCAAAACTCGCCCTCCTTAAAACCCCTCCTGGTTTTGTCTCACTTTCAGTTTAAATAATTGTGAGCGCTCGATTTTTTGAAAAAAATCTCCAAAAATAGCATGATGGCGCCTATGCTAATCGCGCAATCTGCGAGATTGAAAACGGGGAAGTGCCAGTTTTGATAATAGACATCTAAAAAATCGATCACATATCCATGCATCAATCGATCGATCATATTGCCAATGGCCCCCCCTAAAATCAAGGCAAAAGCGCAAGCTTTCCAGTGTTGATTTGATAGGCGATATAAGTAAATACTTAAAACCACACTCATTAAGAGCGCAACGCCAGTGAACAGAAAAAGCGCTAACTCAGGCCTTCGGCTTAAAAAACCAAAAGCCGCGCCATTATTATGTATCAAGGTGAGATTAAAAAAAGGCAGCAATGGTATAAATTGCTCGTGCGTTAAAGTCATTGCCAGTATCTTTTTGGTGGCTTGATCTGATAAAATGATAACTGAAGCGAGAGCATACCAGATGGCTGGTTTTTTAAGGTGCATATGATTTTAAGAGATGGAGTGATTATAAAAGTTTAGCCAGTTTAGAGTAATCATGATGTTGCCTCAAGAAGAAGCTTTCCGCATTATAATGTATACCGAGGAATTTGTATGCTAGCTAATATATCAACCACAAAACTTGCAGCGATTCATGTAACAGATAGCGCAGCTTTGAAAGTTTACGAACTCATTCAAGAAGAAGAAAATCTGAATTTAAAGCTCCGTGTATTTATCACAGGTGGCGGATGTTCGGGTTTTCAATATGGATTTAGCTTCGATGAAGCTGCGAATGAAGATGACTTTGAAATTGCCAAAGCTTTTACACCTAAGATGAATGATCATAAGCTTGTTCCGACTGAAATTCGATTATTGGTCGATGCGCAAAGTTTTGCGTATTTAAAAAGGGCTGAAATTGATTACTGTCATGATCTAAATGGTGAGCGCTTTATTATTCGCA
>JAURND010000087.1 GCA_030830425.1 Gammaproteobacteria bacterium | reverse complement strand
GGCCTTCGCCGGGACGCTTCAAGCGAAAACCCTTTGTTTTGTCTCACTTTAGGGATACAAAAACCAGCATCTTGAAATGTAGCGGGGATAGACATAGATCAATGTGGTGGCTATGGGTGGGCTCGAACCACCGACCTCAGCATTATGAGTGCCGCGCTCTAACCAACTGAGCTACATAGCCATACGCTTTCTTTGAAAAGACTAAAGCACTTTCAAGTACGAGCCGTCATTTTGCTTTAGGTGAGGAGGGATTGTCAATCCGATTGCAGCATCCAAAGCGCGATTTCCGTAAAAAAATACAGAATTGCCATCTTGTTTTAACATCTCATCTGAAAATAAAGCAGTGAGAAACGCAGTGGGGTCGCTGTCTCACCCTTAAAAAACCCCTGATCTTGTCTTACTTTCAGGGAGAACGGGTATCGATTATTGCTACAAACAAATTTTATCAAAAAACCTTGTTTTTAGTTTCTCTTGAGGGCCACGGAAGTTGCTGAGCATTCGATGACACTATCCCTATAATCCAAACCATAAATTTTTCTGAAGTGGTTCTTTAGCTCTTTCTTCTGATAATGTATGTCGAACTAAAGCAATGGTTTTATTGACTTCTATTTCGGGAAAAACAATGAGCATGATGGTGCTTAAATATTCGTAATCTCTTTCATCCAGAAAAATATGAGCAGCTTGACAGTAGCTAGATATATTTAAACACGTATGTATAATTTTTTGCACAGCCGTCGTTCGACTTCCCCTAGATTTTTTCACTATTAAATCGCTAATCAGCTGCAATTCAAAGTATTCTGCCATCGATAACAACTCGACAGCATCTTCATATCCCACATCTTCCAGTGTCCATAAATCAACATTTTTAGCCGCTTTTATTTGATGACATAATTTTTGCAAAGGTATGATGACTTTCTGGTGCCAAGGATGAATGGCAGATAACAACTGCTTTATGTGCAACTTAGAAAGTAACCCTTGTTGATTAACGGTAAACCAATAGCAGAATAACAGCAAATTACTATTGATTTCATGTCGCTCCTTGAGCGCAAAAAGCACACCAGATGCTTGCTGTTGAATCGTATCAACAAAATGACACACAGGATCATGCTGTAGAAGGTTTGTCATAAATCAACTCGCGTTTAAAAAACCTGATTTTTAAGGCATCACTTGGCAAGGAGAATCGCAAAGCGAAGTAGGACCACTATCTTCGCCTTTATGATCCCCCATACGTTTGCCAGCAATGTAACTATTTACGACGAACAACTTTCACAAAAAACCCTTTGTTTTAGCCGCTTAAAAGAGTGGCGGGAATTGCTGTCGATGCTATACTGCTCGTGTTTAAATTTACAGTTTTTAAAACACAACCTGAAAAAATATGATTGGGCACAAGCAGCATAAATAACGCTATTTACCACGAAAAACTTTCACAAGAAACCTTTTTTAGGCTTTTTAAAAGATAGCAAGAGTTACCACCGTACAAGCAGTGGCACATCCATACATCAATCTAATTGGGCGACAGATATGTTAAAACACTTGATAAGCTTGCTATTGATAATCGTCATTCAGCCTTGTTTCGCACTAGAAAAATCTGCAGACAACCAAGATGAAGACCAAAGCTCAACCAGTACACAATCATCACCAACAAATAAAACCACAACGACCAATTCGCTCACCGATTTGACTAAGCCCATTTCTGTCAATCCAAACTCTTCTGTTTTCTCAATTAATTTAGCCGCAAATATTTCAACCGGATATCAATGGTATTTGGCGGATTATAATCCTAGACTCATTAAACTAGTATCCCAACAATATCTCACCGGTCAAACCAAACTGGCTGGCTCTCCTGGTGTTAGTGCTTGGCAGTTTCAATTACAACAAATTGCCTTTAACGCACCCCAAATTACTCGCATTACTTTTGAGTACAGACGAGCCTGGGAAACAAAACCAGCGAAAAAGCAATCTATCATCATTATCAGTGAAACAACCACCAAGGTAGTTTACTAGCCCGGCGAAGGACGTAACCCCACCCCTATGAAACTTTGAATTACCGTGATCAAGCCATGAGAATTTGAGCTTTTTGTCGGTGCTTGAGCTTCTAAGTCGCTATTTTAATGAGACACCCCTGACCGTAGTATAAATTTACCGCTTGACTCTTTCAGCATGACCTTGTTTAATTGTCGAGTTATTGATCTGTGGTCAACAATTCCTTATCAACGGCCTGATAGCTCAGTCGGTAGAGCAGAGGACTGAAAATCCTTGTGTCGCTGGTTCAATTCCAGCTCGGGCCACCAGTTAATCCTAAAGACTGTCATCGCACTATATCTATGTTTTGACCGGAAATTACTCAATTTCTATCAGCCTCCCAAATACAAGATTTTCGCCAGAATTATAAAAAACTTGATTTTGAAAAACAAAAAATATAGACTCCCAAATCTACATTGCTATTAAATAAGTAATGTTTAGTGCCTAGCCTAGAGAAATTAACCTAAACTAGCGTATGGGTATGTGAGCCGGCAGTGTGAGCATTGGTTCTGCTACGAATAACGATAACCTTACATACCAAACAACTAACTAATTTATGAGGAACGTCATCTATGTCAATTAAAAAAACTTTATTAACTGCTTCTATTTTGGCGGCTACTGCAGTCAGCGCAAGTGCTTTTGCAGACTCATCAGTGAGTGCTTTTTCTGTCGATAACCACGCAGGTTTTGTGGTAGGCGCACAAGGCGGTTATGCAAATACGAACTGGGACAACTTTTTGGACCCAGCAGCTAAAGACACCGGCTTTGCTGCCCGTGTTTTCGCTGGTTATGACATGAACCAATTCCTAGGCTTAGAAACTGGCTACACTTTTTTACCAAGAACAACCGGTACTATTCCCCTATTCGGAGGAAGCTATTCAATTAGAAACTATGCCGTTGATTTGTTAGCAAAATTGTCTGTTCCAGTCAGCAACGTATTTAACATTTATGCGAAAGCTGGTGCTGCTTATTTTAACTCCAGAATTTCGCTAGATTCATTGGGCACACAAAACAACTCACACATTGGCCCAGCCTTTGGTGTTGGCGCAGCTTATGAAGTCATTCCTAACTTGGCTATCGATCTTTCTTGGATGCGCTTTAGTGGT
>JAURND010000086.1 GCA_030830425.1 Gammaproteobacteria bacterium | reverse complement strand
CGGATTTATGCGCCGGTTGGTCAGCATGAAGACTTATTGCCTTATCTAGTGCGTCGTTTGTTAGAAAATGGTGCCAATAGTTCTTTTGTGAGTCGCATCGTGAATGAAGAAATCCCAATGCAAGCATTGATTGCGCATCCTACACAAAAAATAAACCAACTTCCCCATAAGCCACACCCCAAAATCAAACTACCCAATGCTCTTTTTGATAATCGCACAAATTCGCAAGGCTTAGATTTTTCGAGCATACCGGCATTATCTTTGCTTATCACCGCAATGAACGAATCGCTAGATAATCTCTGGACTGCCAGACCCACGATTCTAGAACTGTTTCCCGCTCTTTCAAAAGAAGCAGAAATCAGCGTGTTTAATCCCGCTGATCGTCAAACAAAAACAGGAACCATTGTTTTCTCAACACCTGAAAATATAGAGCAAAGCATTGCAACTGCCACTTTAGCCGCACCTGCTTGGAACAAAACATCGGTCGAACAACGAGCTACTTGCTTAGAAAAATTAGCAGATTTAATGGAAGAAAATCGACCTATCTTGATGGCAATGTTAATCAAAGAAGCAGGTAAATGTATGCCTGATGCATTGGGCGAAGTCCGAGAAGCCATTGATTTTTGTCGATATTATGCAATGCTTGCACGCCAAACTTTAAAACCGATCACGCTACAAGGCCCTACCGGCGAGCTAAATCAACTAGAAATGCATGGTCGGGGGGTGTTTTTTTGCATTAGTCCTTGGAACTTTCCTTTAGCTATTTTTACAGGACAAATCGTTGCAGGATTAGTTGCGGGAAACTGTGTGATTGCCAAACCTGCTGAACCTACCTCATTGATTGGCGCAAAAGCGGTTGAGTTAATGCATCAAGCTGGGATTCCTAAAGAAGTTATACAATTGTTGCCTGGGAAAGGTTCAGTGATTGGCCCGCTATTAACGGCAGACAACCGCATCAATGGCATCATGTTCACAGGATCCACTGAAACTGCGCGC
Organism: Gammaproteobacteria bacterium; assembly: GCA_030830425.1. Lineage (GTDB taxonomy): Bacteria > Pseudomonadota > Gammaproteobacteria > JAURND01 > JAURND01 > JAURND01. The sequence goes on along the minus strand of JAURND010000086.1, from coordinate 3,364 downwards.
GGCATCAATCAAACATTATCGCAGCGTAAAGGGCCTATTGTGCCATTTATTGCAGAGACCGGCGGACAAAATACCCTGATCGCAGATGCGACTGCATTACCCGAACAGCTAGTACAAGATGTGATTGCTTCTGCTTTTAACAGTGCCGGCCAACGCTGTTCTGCATTACGAGTACTTTTTTTGCAAACTGAAATGGCTGATAAAGTCATTCATTTGCTAAAAGGCGCCATGCAAACTTTAGTCTTGAATGATCCTGCTCGACTATCCACAGATATAGGCCCAGTTATTCATGAAAGCGCTAAAAAGATACTAGTCGCCCATGCCAATCGTATGGATAAAGAAGCGACATTAATTGCAGAGGTGCCTTTACCACCTGAAACAGAAAATGGCACATTTTTTGCACCCAGAGCTTATGAAATTACCAGTCTATCTCAGCTAGAAAAAGAAATATTTGGTCCTGTGCTGCACATCATTCGTTACCCTAGCAACCAGCTGGATGCGGTGATTCAAGCCATCAATGCAACTGGATATGGCTTAACCTTAGGGATACATACACGCATTAAATCTACCGCTAATTATATTTTAGAACGGGTTCATGTCGGCAATCGCTATATCAATCGTAACATGATTGGTGCCGTAGTGGGCGTACAGCCGTTTGGCGGAGAAGGCTTATCAGGTACTGGCCCTAAAGCGGGCGGCCCCCATTATTTAACTCGACTTTGTTGTGAGCGTTCTTTGACTGAAAACACCACTGCGGCAGGTGGAAATGCGTCATTGATCTCAATGGATGATGATTGATAATTTCCTCATCATTCTCCGGCCAAAACACAGAACTTCCTGTCAATATGCCCATTTCACTTTAAGAGCCTGGTTTTTGCATTTTTGCCGTGGACAAAACCAGGTTTTTTAGGGGGGAAGTTTTCTGCTGCCCCCTTAAATTCAACCGGTTATACCGCTCTTACCCCAATCGAATTTTTTTCAATCTATTGTTTTAAAACCAGCACCTTCAAGCAAGCGCAGCATATAGTCACTTATGTCTTCTTCAGGTTATCCGGCGGAATATTCATATAACGCAACGCACCGCCCATCACAGTAGCAAAAACGGGCGCAGATACTTGAGCACCAAAATGGATGCTGCCATGTACCCCATGCAAAATGACGGATACGACTAAACGCGGGTTACTTAAAGGTGCTGTGCCAATAAATGAAGAATTATATTTATTTTTTTGATAACCACCAAGACCTGACAAATAAGAAGTCCCTGTTTTACCCCCCACATGATACCCTTCAATTCTTGCACTCGCACTATTTCCACCCTCTGCGACTGCCCCTAATATTTGCAACATCTGGTCTGCTACTTTTTGATCAATCACGCTTTCTCCTACTGATGGCTCATCTAGCTTGACAAAGCTAATGGGTCGTTTGAGGCCATGCGCAGCCAATGTCGCATAAGCTTTAGTCAATTGTAATGCGGTTACAGAAAGACCATATCCATATGCCATCGTTGCCAAATTAACAGGACTTTTAAATCGTTCTTTGATCAATGTGCCACTGGCTTCACCAGGAAAACCACTTTGTGTGCTACTACCAAATCCCATTCGCGTGAGAAAATCCCATAAATGTATGGGTGGCAAAGAAAGTGCTATTTTTGCAGCACCGATATTGCTAGATTTTTGCAAAATTTGCACTAAATTCACAATCCCATAATTATCATCATCCGTAATTTTACGTCCATCGATAAACATATAACCAGGGCGCGTGTCAATCAATGATGTCGTTTGGTATTTGCCGGTTTCTAATGCGCCAGTCACACTGAAAACTTTCATCGTAGAGCCTGGCTCAAACGTATCTGTGACTGCGCGATTACGGTAACCAGCCCCATGCCCGGTATGTGCATTTGGATTATAAGATGGCGTATTCACCATGGCTAGAATTTCACCCGTTGTTACATCTAAAACAATAATGGAACCAGAATCTGCGTTAAATTTAGGTGCGGCGTTTTGAAGTGCCGTATAGGCTAAATATTGAATTCTAGCGTCAATACTCAAGGTTAAATCATGACCTTCTTGTGGGGCATGTGCCACATTTAAGCTAGAGACAATTTGACCGAATCTGTCTTTGACTACTTGTCTTTTTCCCGGAGCGCCTTTTAGCCAATCGTTATAGGCTAACTCCAGTCCTTCTTGCCCGTTATCATCCACATTGGTAAACCCTAGTAGATGTGCTGCGATTTCACCTGACGGATAAAAGCGTCTGTACTCCCGTTGAAAAAAAATACCTCTGATTTTTAAATCTTTTATTTTATCAGCGATTTCAGGCGGCACTGTGCGCACCAAGTAAACAAATTCTCGATCCTCATTTTTAGTGATTTTTTGTTGAATACTTTGAGGTGTTAAACTTAATATGCCAGCGAGCATAGCCAATTGATGTTTATTCGCGGCAAATATTTGGGGATTTATCCAGATAGAATCGACTGGCGCACTAACGGCCAATGGTACGTTATTCCTATCTACAATCATGCCTCGATAAGCAGGAATATCGACTAGACGCAATACACGAGACTCACTTTGCCCCATCAAAAATGGTCGATCAAAGACACTTAAATGCACCATGCGCAGAATAAGCCCTAAAACACCGAGCAATAACACGGCAAAAACGGCATAGAATCGCCAGCGATATTCCGTTGTGATAGAATCGCTTGAAACGGCTTGTTTTCTCAAAAATTTCTCCTCTAATCAACTCACAGAAATTCCAGCCGTCCTTTAGAGAGCCTAAAAAAAGGTTTCTTGTGAAAGTTTTTCGTCGCAAATAGTCCTATTGCTGATCCATTTATGTCGAATCACTCATGCTAAAATCAAAAAAACTATTAAAGTCTTTGTATTTTCAAGTGCTATTAGCCGCTTTTATCGGTATTTTATTAGGCTATTTTTATCCCACCGTGGGCGCTGAAATGAAACCGCTGGGAGATGGATTCATTAAAATGATCAAGATGATCATACCGCCTATTATTTTTTGCACGGTAGTATCGGGTATTGCCAATCAAAATAGTCTCAAATCTGTGGGTAAAATTGGCGGTTATGCCATCTTATATTTTGAAATACTCACGACTATTGCGCTTATCACAGGCTTAGTGATGGTGAATTGGTTAAAGCCAGGCGTTGGCATGCATATTGATATCCATCAAATGAATGTCCAGGAATTAGCCAATTTTGTTCATCCAGAAAAAACGCAAACCATTTCCAGCTTTTTGCTTGGCGGTTTCAATGTCTAAGTGCAACAGGATTAAGTTTATCTGCCCAGTAAGCTTTAAAGTCAAAAGCGCCTTCAGGAAGAAACAATTCAGCAGGACATTTCCAGCCTAATG
>JAURND010000085.1 GCA_030830425.1 Gammaproteobacteria bacterium | reverse complement strand
TGGTTGTAGCAGAAGCAAAGGCAAGCGAAGTATGCCCAGACGGGAAGCTTTTGTTGTCACTTTGGTCAGGCCGTTCTGCATGGATGACGGCTTTTCCTAATTGAGATATGCCGGTTGCCGCTCCTAAACTATAGGCCGCTTGACGCGCCCCGTCCCAGTCATCTTTGGCAACGGGCAGAATAAGCGAGCCCCCAATGAGGGTAGCCACGCCTACATCACTTATATTAGCCCATGTTTTATCGCTGACCGCACTAGCACTAGGGATGTAAAACAGCCAAATAGAAAATAAAAAAGTAAAAATTCGTGATTTCATACGAAACCTCCTTTAATAAAAATTCAACTTTAATTGCAAATAAATAAGCGCATCCATTGTGATGCTTTAATGCCTGTTTCTGTTCTTTTAGCCAGCATGCATGGGCAAGACGGATTGATTACTAATGAATGACCCATTGTGCATCCGACACCAAACATATTCCACCGTATTTTTTTAAAACCGGACGAATTGACTCTATCAATTCTGCTATGACTTCTTCAGAGCATGCCAGAACAATCGCTACATTTTCAAATTTTTCACCAAAAACTTGATCTTCGCGCATGCCTCTCTCACCATTCCCTGCGACATGCTTGTATAGCGTGTAATGCTCTAGATGATGGGTCTTTAGTAAATTAATAATGGTTTCTTTTTCTAGGGCTTCCACTATTATTTCCACCCGCTTTACGTGCTTCATTATGCCTCCAGATTAAACGGCAATTTTTGCCATGTAATAATACAAAGGGATGCCTGCCAAGACATTAAAAGGAAAGGTCACACCCAAACTTAATGTTAAATAAATCGATGGGTTAGCTTCGGGAACAGCCATTCTCATGACAGGAGGCACGACTATGTAGGAAGCACTGGCAGCTAAGACGCCCACCAAAGTGGCCCCACCGACAGAAAAGTGCAGCAGGCTCGTGCCTAGAATAACACCAATCAAGCCACCTATAACAGGCATGGTGATGCCAAAACACACCAAGTAAACGCCTACTTTTTTAAAGTCGTTTAATTTTCTGCCCGCCTCCATGCCCATGGCCAGTAAAAACAAACATAAAACGCCATAGAACAGTTGGTCAAAAAAAGGTGCCACGTTCACCAAACTCTTATCGTTTGAAACATAGCCAATCAACAATCCGCCCAATAGCAGCAAGATGCTTCCATTAGTAAACGCATCTCGAACGATGGTTTGCAAACCCTGCGTGGCATTGCTTTCTTTTTGATCGGATTTCGTACGCATCCAAAACACCATGATTAAACAAATTAATATGGCCGGCGTGTCCATGATGGCCATCATGATAATCGGGTAGGGCTCAAAATAAACATTGTGCGTTTCAAGGAATGCCAGCGCCGTCAGGAAAGTCCCCGCACTCACTGATCCATAATGAGTAGCGATAGCGATAGCATTAAATTGATCCATTTTGCTTGATAATCGAATTAACCAATAGGCCAACAACGTCATGGTCATCCCCAACAGTATCGCTACAGATAGGGCAGGTAAAGCAGTTGTAAGCTGAGTATGCGCCAACTCCTTTCCACCATGTAAGCCTATACTGATGAGTAGATAAATAGTTAAAGACTTGGTCAGATCAGTGGGTAGCTTTAAATCAGAGCCTAATGATTGTGCGGTCAATCCTAAGCAAAAAAATAAAACCGCAGGGGTAAGGAGTGTATTTAAATCCATTCTTGTTTAACCAATTAAAAAAACACATTATCATCTTATTTGATTATTCTGTAAAATAGATATAAAATATATTCAATTCTTTAATTAAGAATGAAAAATGAAAAACTTAAATTACAACCACCTGTATTATTTTTGGGTCATAGCAAATGAAGGCAACCTAGGTCGAGCAGCAAAACTGCTGCTGGTGTCACAATCTGCTTTATCGACTCAATTAAAAAAGTTGGAGTATCAACTTGAAACCAATCTATTCGACCGAGAGGCGCGATCCTTGCGACTTACTGAAACGGGTAGACTTACTTTAGAGTACGCGAATACGATATTTAGTCTAGGCAACGAGTTAACTAGCGTATTGCGGCATAACAAAAAAAATAAACCCTCTTTTAAAGTTGGCATTGTTTCAACCTTATCAAGAAATTTTGTTGAAAACTTCATCAGGCCTTTATTAAATAATGACGATTTAGAATTGCAAATCGATTCAGGCAACCAATTAGAACTGATGACTAAGTTAGCTAAATATCAGTTAGATGTTGTGTTATCGAACCACCGGCCCATCAATTCGCCAGACCATTCCTATAAGGTACAGGTGATAGCCAAACAACAAGTGAGCATCATAGGCAAACCATTGGCTGCCAACAAAAAATTTGATCTAAAAAAAGACTTAGCCAAAACGCCTATGCTGGTTCCTGGACAAGGCAACGAAATGCGTGTCATGTTCGATGCATTTTGCAAAACAAACGGATTAAATTACGATATCATGGCTGAAATTAATGACATGCCAGCCCTAAGATTGCTGGTTCGAGATTCGAATTACATTGCCTTGATGCCTAAGGTAGTGGTGCAAGATGAAATCATGAACCACACCCTAGAGGAATATTGCAAAATAACCGAGCTTTATGAGCATTTTTATGCCATCCACATGGAAAGGCATATTGATTCGGACATTTTTAATACTTTGCTTAGTCGTGATAACGACGAAGTGTTAAATAATTACCCCCTATCCTAGAAAAGACTGAGGCACTCATTTGAGCGAAAAAAGACAAAGCCCTGCAGATCGACTGCTTGAACTCATTCGTCTGGAAAAAAAAGATTTAATCACCCTGCCTTTTCTGGTATTTGC
>JAURND010000084.1 GCA_030830425.1 Gammaproteobacteria bacterium | reverse complement strand
GCATTGATGCCATGGCGATATTAGGGGGAGATGGTAGCTTTAGAGGGGCATACATGCTTGAAAAAGAAGGCGGCCCTAGCGTGGTAGGCATCCCTTGCACCATTGATAATGATATTATCGGCACGGAATATACACTCGGCTTTGATACTGCTCGAAATACCGCATTACAGGCCATTGATAAAATACGTGATACGGCGTTCAGCTTGAATCGCCACTTTTTAGTGGAAGTTATGGGGCGTGCTGCTGGTTTTTTGGCCGTCGATGTCGGTATTGCAGGGGGCGCGGAATTTATTATTATTCCAGAAATACCTTTAACCTCAGCAGAGATTGCTCATCGCATTCAAAATCGTATGCGCAAAAAAATGGCTTCTATTGTTGTCGTTGCTGAAGCAGATCATCCCGGTCGAAGCTTTCAATTAGCGGAAGAAATTAAAATGATCAGCAAAATTTCTTACAAAGTGTGTATTTTAGGCCATACTCAACGAGGCGGTGCGCCGACCGTAGAAGATCGAAAATTGGCCGCACTGATGGGGTATCATGCCATCGCTTCTTTAATGCGAGGCGAGTCGCAAAAAATGATGGCCATACAAAAAAATGAAGTGGTTGCTGTCCCCTTTCCAGACCCCAATATTGGCGCCAGGCGCTTTTCTGAAAAAGCACTGCTGGATATTAATCAATTAATTTGTGAGATTTAAAACCGACTATGTTAGATATCCGTGATTTAAGCCTAGATTTTGGAAAAAGAACGTTATTTCAAAATGTCAATTTAACGCTATTGCTGTCTGAACGTTATGGGATTGTCGGCCCCAACGGCGCAGGCAAGTCTACCTTGCTGCGCATTTTGGCAAATGAAGAAACGCCCAGCCATGGCAGCGTAGAAAAAGCTAAAACCACCAGCATTGGCATCTTAAAACAAGATCATTTTCATTATGAACACAATCGTGTCATCGACGCGGTGATTCGAGGTAAAGCTGAATTATGGTCTGCGCTTCTTGAAAAAGAAAAGCTACTAGAAAAACCAGTGTTGACCGAGGAAGACGGTTATCGACTCGGCCATTTGGAAGAAGTCATCGCACATCACGATGGTTATAGCGCCGAAATTGCCGCCGAACATTTATTATTAGGTTTAGGGATTGATACTAAATATCATCAAGGCCCTTTGAGCGCTTTGTCTGGCGGCTATAAATTAAGGGTATTACTGGCACAGGTATTATTTCAGAATCCAGATATTATGTTATTGGATGAACCTACCAACCATTTAGATATTACTTCTATTGACTGGCTAGAAGATTTTTTAAAATATGAGTTTAAAGGGCTATTAATTTTCGTTTCGCATGACCGACATTTCTTGAACAATCTTTCTACACATATTTTAGATATTGACTACGCAACAGTCACAGAATACACCGGAAATTACGATCGTTTTCAAGTCATTAAAGAAGAGAGGTTGCAGCAGCGGCAACGAGCGATACAAGGCAAAGAAAAACAAATTGAAGCGCTGCAATCTTTTGTGGATCGTTTTGGCGCAAAAGCCAGCAAAGCCCGCCAAGCGGCCTCAAAAGCAAAAATGATTGAGCGCATTGAAGAAGATATGCCTGATGCTAAAGCTTCTGCTATCACCAAACCGCATTTCAATTTTTCTCCTAAAAAACCTTCAGGAAAACTGGTCTTAAAAGCAGACAATATCTCTAAACAATTCGATGAACGCATCTTGCTACACAATGCTTCTTTTAGTTTAAACCGCGGTGAAAAATATGCCATTATTGGCCCCAATGGCATTGGTAAATCCACCTTATTGAAAATCTTATTAGATCAACTCTCCCCAAATAACGGCCGTTATGAGTGGCATGAAAATGCGGAAATCGGCTATTTTGAACAAGATTACCGCGCACATTTGCCCGGCAATCAATCTTTATTACACTGGATGGAAAACCATATCCGCGCACCTGAACAAGTGATCAGAAAAGCGCTCGGACAAATGCTTTTTCGTGGCAATGATGTAAACAAAAAAATCTCGGTGTTAAGCGGCGGAGAATGTGCGCGCTTGGTGCTAGCCAGCATCATATTAAAGCAGCCAAATGTGCTAGTATTCGATGAACCCACTAACCATTTAGATTTAGAATCTGTCGATGCTTTAGCAGATGCACTGAAAAACTTCAAAGGCTCCGTGTTATTTGTGAGCCATAATCGTTTTTTCATCGATCAAGTAGCAACGCGCATATTGGCGATTACTGAAAAAGGGGCCCGCAATTATTTAGGCAATTATCACGATTATTTATCGCAGTATGGGAAAGATTATTTAATGAAATGAGGCGTGACCGACACCTAAAAGCGCTTCAATAGTGCTTCCCTTCTACCCTTTTGGGAGAAAGTTTGCCATGAATCTCTCAAACTTCTGCACTTCTTCTGCAATCCAAGCCTCATGCTTATTCAGCTCTTTTGCCATAAGCTGTGCCACTAGCCATGCAGACTGCTGTGCGGCTTTAGCATCTAACAAAGCGGCGTGTGTTCTACGCGCTAGCACATCTTCCACGGTTTTTGCTTGCTCATAACGCACCTGATAAATAACCTCAGCTTGCAAATAAGGTAAGTCTTTGTGAATGTAAGCAAAATTATTAGTCTCGCGTTGAATCTGTAAAATGATATCGATGTCGCTGCCATACACCGCCAGCCAATGATCCGTCATCAATGCGCCATGCCCCCATAATTTAAAATCGCGCGTCACGGAGCGACTGGGTGATAAATATTTTTTTTGTACTGCATAATCAATCGTATCTTCCGCCATGCGGCGATAAATTGTCCATTTTCCGCCCACAATACTGATTAATCCCTGGCGGCTTTCTAGTATTTCATGTTTACGTGATATTTTTCCAGTTGTTTGATGTTTGGGGTCGCGCACGAGTGGGCGTTGACCACAAAATACAGATTTTATATGTGATCGGGTGATGGTTTGCTCAGTGTAACGATTGAGCGTTTCTAACATAAAATCAATTTCTGCAGATTGCGCAATCGGTTCAATCGTGGGTTGATCAACAGCGACATCCGTAGTACCCACAATGATTTTATCTCGCCAGGGTAAAACAAACAAAATGCGATCATCACTGGTTGCTGGGATGACCAAACAATGGGTCGCATTAAACAAGGATTGATCAAAAACCAAATGCGTGCCTTGCGCGGCAAAAACAGTTTGATGCTGAACATGGGGTTCAGCCTTATTGAGTAGCGTATCGGTTAAAGTACCTGTAGCGTTAATCACCACTTTTGCAGTAAATGCTAATGATTTGCCCGATAAACGATCTAAGACTTGAACGCCTGCAATGCGATGGTCCTGATCAATAAAATCGGTGACCGAATGATAATTAAGTGCAACACCACCTTGTTGCTCAAAAGTGCGCAGCAACGCGATAAGCATACGGGTATCATCAAACTGCCCATCACCATAAATCGCGCTGCCAATCAAATTTTTGGCATTGAGTTGCGGCAACTGCAACAAAGTTTCTGCTTTTGATAAGAAAATACGCTTGCCAATTTTTTTATCTTTAGCCAAAGCATCATATAGCCCAAGACCGATGGTATATTTGATTTTTTCAAACCAATGATAAAAAGGGATAATAAAACTTTGTTTTTTCGCCAGATGCGGCGCATTTTTCAAAAAATAAAAACGTTCCTCCAACCCTTCTTTCACCAAAGAAATATCAAAGTTCGCCAAATAACGAATACCGCCATGCACCAATTTAGTGGATTTAGAAGACGTACCTTTCCCATAATCATGGGCCTCTAATAACAAGGTACGGTAACCACGCGTGATCGATTCTACCGCTACACCTAAACCTGTCGCACCACCACCGATGACAATCACATCATAATGACTCATGTTTCAATCTAATTTGAAGCAGCAATTACCGCCAATAACGCAGAATTTCTGCCTTATTTTAACGCATCGCTTGGATTGGCATAGACCTGGTGGTCAAGCCACAAGAATTCAAACTTTTTTGCGGGGATTTCAGCAGTTAAATTACTATTTTAATGAGGTTCCCCGTCAACAATACCCACTCTTCTTGATAAACAGGGGCTGAAAATTCAAACCAAGGCTGATAAGCTTTTTCTATTTGTGCGATTTGTTCGGCCAAGATGCCCGATAGTGCTATTTTTCCACCAGGCGATACTAGTTTTGCAAAATGAGGGGCTAATGAGATAAGCGGGTTGGCGAGTATGTTGGCGATCAGTATGTTCGCGCGAACATGATCGATAGGGAGTTGTTCAGGCAATACGGCTGAAAGTGGATGCCTGCTAGGGATATCTATTGGATTGGGCGTCAAGGTTTGATTGCGCTGTGCATTTTCCAGCGTTGCTTCTAATGCTTGAGGATCATTGTCGACCGCCCATACTTTTTTTGCACCGAGCTTTAAAGCCGCTAATGCTAAAATACCCGAACCACAGCCATAATCGATAACGACTTCATCGCCTTGAGTGTGAGACGCCAGCCAATTTAAACACAGCTGCGTGGTTGGGTGTGCACCTGTCCCAAATGCTAACCCAGGATCCAGTAACACACAGGGTTTTCCATCTTGCGGCAAGGGGCTCCAGCTAGGACAAATCCATAATCGATCAGAAAAGCAGATTGGCTTAAAAGCATCTCTACAGTTTTTTTGCCAATCCTGATCAATCACCATTTCAGTTTGATAATGAAAAGCTTCCGGAAAGACGGCAATTTTTAGCTGTGAAATCAATACGGATAAATCAATCTCGTCTTCAAACAATGCGTGAATCGTTGTGCATGCCCAAAGTGGTGTCGTGTTGGGAAGAGGCTCAAACAAGGCTTCAGGGCTATGTGCTTCTAGTGTAATCGCGACAGCACCTGCGCCATGAATCAGATCACTAAAGGAATCTACAAGGACAGAGGGTAAATTAAATGAAAGTTTTTGCCAGGCCAAAGATTACTTCCCCTCACTTTTGAGTATCTCTAATTTCTTCTCTAAATAATGAATATTCGTACCGCCTTGCGCAAAGTTAGGGTCATGGATAATACCCACTTGTAATGGGATATTTGTTTTAATCCCCTCGATCAATATTTCTTCTAACGCATTTTGCATGCGCGCAATAGCGATGTCTCGTGTTTCTCCATAACTAATGATTTTTCCAATCATTGAATCATAATAGGGAGGGACACGATAGCCGCTATAAAGATGTGAATCCACGCGGATACCTGGGCCACCAGGCGCATGATAAAGCGTGATATCTCCGGGACAGGGGATAAAAGACTTAGGATCTTCTGCGTTGATTCGGCATTCAATGGCATGTCCGCGAATTTGTATATCTTTTTGCTCAAAATCAAAGGGTAAACCTGATGCGATGCGCAATTGCTCTTTGACAATGTCAATCCCTGTAATCATTTCGGTGACAGGATGTTCGACTTGTATGCGCGTATTCATCTCAATAAAGTAAAACTCGCCTTTTTCATATAAAAATTCAAAAGTGCCAGCACCCCTATATTTAAGGACTTTACATGCATCGACACAACGCGCGCCAATAAATGCCCGTTGTTCTGGGGTAATGCCAGGGGCTGGCGCTTCTTCTAAAACTTTCTGGTGTCGTCTTTGCATGGAACAATCACGCTCACCTAAATGAATCGCGTTGCCTTGGCCATCGCCCAATATTTGAATTTCAATATGTCTGGGGTGCTCTAGAAACTTTTCCATATAAACACTGGGGTTTCTAAAAGCGGCATCTGCTTCTGTGCGAGTCATCGCAATGGCATTTAGCAAAGTATCTTCATGATGAACTGCTCGCATCCCTCGCCCACCGCCACCGCCAGCTGCTTTAATAATCACAGGGTAGCCAATTTGTTTGGCCAAACGTAAATTTTCTTCGCTGTCATTGCTCAGTTCACCATTAGAACCGGGCACACAAGGGATACCTGCTTGACGCATCGCCTCAATGGCTGACACTTTATTGCCCATGGTAAAAATAATTTCTGGGGTAGGACCAATAAAAGTAAAACCACTTTTTTCCACGCGCTCTGCAAAATCTTGACTTTCAGCTAAAAAGCCATAGCCTGGATGAATACCATCAGCACCGGTAATTTCAGCCGCACTAATGACTGCAGGAATATTTAAGTAGCTATCTGTGGAATTAGCCGGGCCAATGCACACCGCTTCATCAGCGAGCCGTACGTGCATTAAATTCTGATCAGCAGTGGAATAAACAGCTACTGTTTTGATCCCTAATTCCCGACAAGCGCGGAATATGCGTAAAGCGATCTCACCACGGTTTGCAATTAATACTTTTTTTAACATAGATAATGTAAGCACTGGAAATGTAAGGGAGCCCTTTTCCATGAAAAACGCGGAATTTATTTTCTCCCTTTGCGAAAAAAAGAGAAGATAAGCGACACATGAAAACAAGGAAGCAAATTTCGGGTTTTTGGCGGGAATTGCCGGCTAATCTTCAATGATAAATAACGGTTGGTCATATTCAACCGGACTGCCATTATCGATTAAACGAGCGCTCACGACACCCGCTTTATCTGCTTCAATTTGATTGAACATTTTCATCGCTTCGATGACACATAGCGTATCGCCAACATTCACAACTTTTCCGACCTCGACAAACGGTTTTTGACCGGGCGCCGCCGCCAAATAAACCGTACCGACCATCGGTGATTTGACCACATGGCTATTTTCATCGGGCACGGTCGGTTTAGCTGTTTGCACCGCAGGGATAGCTGCATGCGTAGGCACTGTCGCTGGGGCTGCTGCCATAATATGCTGAGGAGCAGATGGGTTTTGCGTGTAATAGCGGCTGATACGAACAGATTCTTCGCCTTCACGAATTTCGATTTCGCCAATGCCGGTTTCTTGCAATAATTCAATCAGTTTTTTAACTTTACGTATATCCATAAAACCATCATTTAAAGTTGAACATAGCCTGCATTATTACCTGCTTTTTTCATATTGTCTAGACAAAGGCAAGTTATCAGTAAGTTTTCAGGAGATGGCAACTAGTTTATGCCTATACTGCTCATACTTGAAAGTGAGCATCTTTGTGTATCTGCTTTGTAACCATTCAGCATAATTAGGTAGAAGCAGTGGATCCCGGCCTTCGCCGGGACGCTTCGCGTTTTGCCAATTTTGGCGGAAAAATTCCCTTAAAATGCTCACATATACTTGTTCCACTTCAAGATGCTGGTTTTTGCATCTTTGAGGTGAGACAAAACCAGGGGGTTTTTTAAGGGGGAAGTGTTTTGCTGCCCCCTTAAATTC
>JAURND010000083.1 GCA_030830425.1 Gammaproteobacteria bacterium | reverse complement strand
GTATATACTTATTCCACTTCAAGATGCTGGTTTTTGCATCTCTGAAGTGAGACAAAACCAGGGGGGTTTTTAAGGGGGAAGTGTTCTGCTGCCCCGTTAAATTCAACAAGTTATACCGTTCTTACCCGAATAGCATTTTTTTTAGCATATGGTTTTAAAAACCAGTACCTTCAAGATAAGAGCGGTATAGAGTCCAAAACAAAGAGCTTCTTCTAAAAGCTATTCCTAAAAACGTGAATACAGCTGGGTTTATCTCAGCTTCAATGTCGCCAATCCGCACAATACCAGTACAAAAGTAATAATCCAAAACCGTACAATCACACGTGGCTCAGGCCAACCTTTTAATTCAAAGTGATGATGGATAGGCGCCATTTTAAAAATACGCTTTTGTCTGAGTTTAAAGGATCCGACCTGCAAAATAACGGATACTGTCTCTAAAACAAAAACGCCACCCATAATAAATAGCACTAGCTCTTGTCGTACGATCACGGCAATAATGCCTAAGCTAGCACCTAACCCCAAAGCACCGACATCCCCCATAAATATTTGAGCAGGGTAGGTGTTGAACCATAAAAACCCCAAACCTGCCCCGACTATCGTTGCACAAAATACAGCGACTTCTCCCGAACCTGCGATATAAGGAATGCTTAAATATTTAGCAAATTCAATATTTCCGCTCAGATAGGCAAAAATTGCCAAGGCACCGGCAACCATGACTGTCGGTAATATCGCCAAACCATCTAAACCATCTGTCAAATTGACAGCATTGCTACTGCCAGTCACGACAAAATAAACAATCACTACATAAGACAAACCCAATGAGATACTGATTTGTTTGAAAAATGGAATAATCAGCGCAGTTTCAGCGGGTGTTTTGGCCATATGATATAACCAGATCGCAATACCAATGGCCAATATAGATTGCCCTAAATATTTCCAACGACTGGCCAATCCTTTGCTATGGTTTAGGTGTAATTTTAAATAATCATCAACCCAGCCCAATGCACCAAAACTTAATGTCCCCAATAATACGATCCAAACGTAAATATTGGTCAAATTTCCCCATAATAAAGTGCTAATCGTCATGGCAACCAAAATGAGCGTGCCGCCCATCGTAGGCGTTCCTGCTTTGCTAAAATGTGATTGTGGTCCATCTTGACGAATCACTTGGCCAATTTGCCGATGACTGAGTTTACGGATCATCCATGGGCCCAACAATAACGAGATCGCTAATGCTGTTAATGCGCCTAAGATTGAACGAAAAGTAAGATACTGAAAAACCCGAAAAACGTCGTAATAATTTTGTAAATATTGAGTGAACCAAAGCAACATGTTGATATACCGCGCGTGTTTAAAATAAAGAAGTTTAACTATATACTCGTCTCACTTCAATGTGAGACAAAACCAGGGGGTTTTTTAAGGGGGAAGTGTTTTGCTTCCCCCTTAAATTCAAACAGATGATACTGCTCGTATCAAAAAAGCAGATACATTAAAATTCTCACATTCAAGTACGAGCAGTATATACTCGTTCTCCCTGAAAGTGAGACAAAATCAAGGGGTTTATTAAGGGAGAAGTGTTTTTCTATCTCCCTATAATTGAAACAGATTATACCGCTTGCAATAAAAAAATCGCATGATCAACAAAAAGCATAACTTGAAAAGCGAACACTATATTTCCATGGAAATGATGCTAAGACAAATGGATTTGTGGTATCGCACGCCGCTAGGTATCTGTTTATTAGAAACAGAACGCGCAATGTTGGCCCCTTACTGGAAAAGTTGTTTTGGTCAATACGTATTACAAATTGGTGGGCCAGGGGAGTTCTTATTTCCCCCGTTGAATCCCCCTTTTTATTTTTTGCGGTTAACCCCCGAGCGTATGCCTATTTTTAAAGGCATGAGTGTGCGTGGTTCGCTGGATGAGTTACCTTTTTTGCCAGAGAGCTTAGAAATAATTCTTTTGCCACATGTACTAGAATTTGTGGCTGACCCACAAAAAATTTTAGCGCAAAGCTATCAAGCATTAATGCCAGGAGGACGATTGCTGATTTTTGGATTTAATCCTTGTAGTTTATGGGGATTATTTAAAGCTGGCTCCCATTTAAACGGATTTCCGTGGTGCGGGAATTTTAGAAGCCTGTCTCAACTCAAAAAATGGCTGGTAGAACAGAATTTTTTAATAGAGCAAGCGCGTACATTGTTTTTTCGTCCCCCGTGTCAACAAAGAAAAAACTTAAAGCGTTTAGCCTTATTCGAAACACTAGGCACGGTGTTATGGAAAAAATGTGGCGGTGTAAATGTTCTAATTGCTAAAAAGCAGGTGATACCCCTTACGCTTATTCAAGAAGCGATTCGACATGCACCACTTTCCGCGCAACCAGCATCGAGTTGTTTGATGGAATACACGGAATAAGACCTCCCCAAACGGTAGCAATGCCTGCTACTTTAAGGCATGCAGCAAGGTGAAGTAGCTATATACTTCCACTTCAAGATGCTGGTTTTTACATCTCTGAAGTGAGACCAAACCAGGGGGTTTTTTAAGG